>JAUVHP010000004.1 GCA_030593225.1 archaeon | reverse complement strand
AGAACTTGTGGAGCATTCTCTGGTGTTTTGTTAAGTCTTGTTCTCGTATTTTTTGTTTCCATTTTTTTGTTTCTTTAGGCTAGTCAACTCTTAGTTCCTAACATCATTGGAAGCCCACTACTTTAGTGGTGGGTAATTGACTACACTTCCCATTTATTCTACCTCATCTATCTGTAAACTATCGTCTATTAACTTTCCATCAATTATATCTATGCTATCAAAGACTAATTCACCAGAATTAAATTTTTCTTCTAATTCTTCTTTGCTTTTTGCTTTAATTTTTTTGAAATATTGAACTTCTTCCCAATAACTGACTTCAAATTCTTTTAATCCATTTAATCTATCAAGTATTTTTTCTTTATCTTTAGTTTTCATCTTTTATTAATGCTATAACAAGACCTCCTAATAATCCCATAAGTAAATCAAGCATAGTATCTCCATAAACATTAATTGGGTCATTTAATAATACATTTACTAAATGTTCGTAAAATTCCCAAAAGATTGCAACAAATCCAACAAAACTTATTATTATTAAAATCCTTATTAATTTATCTTTTATTATAACTTTATCATCTAATTTATTCAAAACCAATATAAAACTATAAGCAATAGCACACCCACCTAAAAAGTGCATAGGAATATCAAACCATACAAATTTAGTATAAAATCCAAATGGCATTAATATTGCATATTGTATTATAAATATTATTATTGGTAGATAAAAACAGGGAATTAATTTTAATATTTCTTTAAACTTCATGATTAATTCTCTTATCTCTCTTTTTATGTTTCTTAATGGTGATGTAATTAATTTTGTTAAATCATGTCCATGAATACTATTATCGAAATTAGATATTCTATCTATCTCATCATCAATTATTTTAATTATTTCTTGCTTTTTCATTTTAATTTTTTTGTTTTATTACAAATACAATAATCCCAACTTGTTCCACAAATTCTTTTATCAATATCAAATATATTTTTACCACATTTTTTACAAATATCTTCCTGCTTACTTTTATTTTTTGGTTGGCATTCTATACTATCTTTCGCACACATTTCTTCTCTCTCGTATTTTGTGCTATAATTTTCTTTTCTTTTCATTTTATAATTTTTATTTAACTTATTCACAATTTTATCTATAAAGTCATCAGAAATATATCCAATTATTCCACCTTCTTCTTCATCAACAATCCCAACAAGTTTGTTTTTTTCTATCCAATCCTTTAAATCTTGAATATTATTTTTTTCTAAATTTAAACTCCAAAATCTCGGATTATCTTCATTATATATTTCTTTCATTTTTTATTTTCCCATTGTCCATTAATTGAATTTAATATAACTTTAAAATTATTAATTGTTAGTGGTTCTTTTTCTTCCATAACTTTAATAGCAAGTTTAAAATTTTCTATCATTTTGTGGCATTCTTTACATAATGGTATGTAAGGTTGTTTATGTTCTCCAACTATTGAATGATTTGTTATACATTTACTTGAACCACATAACCAACATCTCGTATATAATAGATTTAACTCTTTTTTAAGTTCTTCAAAGTAATTTATTTTTTCTTCAAGATTTGTTGTTAATTCTTCTAATTCTTTAATTTCTTTTTCCATTTTCCGTTTTGTTTATTTTCTGTTCCTGTGTATATCTTTATGCTCTTCTCTCAAAACCAACATATGATTTTCAGGGGCAAATGCTATCTTAACTTCTTCCAAATTAGTGGAATTATCAGGATTAACAAAATGAAATGTATGTAATTCTTTTATATGGTGGATATCATATTTGCTTATATCTTTTGGGAATGGTTTTAAATGTTCTATTATCGCCTTATAATCAATCTCATATTTCTTAGAAGACATAATTTTTCCAGTTTTTGTATATTTCTTTAATGTACTATATAATGAATTTCTTAAAAGATAAATAATTCTAAAACTTTTATCTATTTTGTATCTCGTTTTTAGATAGTTATTCCTTTTTTCTCTATGGTTTTTATGATATTCTTTAGTATATCTATTATTATTTTCTTTAAATTTTTCTTTATTTTCTTCTATCCACTTCTTCTTATATTCTCTTCTTTTTCCTTTATCTCTTTGATAATTCTTCTTAGAATAATCTCTACTACATTCTTTAATTTTTTCTTTGTTTTCTTGATAATATGTTTTAGATTTTTTTAATATCCTTTCTTTATTTTTTTCATACCATTCTTTTTGGTAGTCGGGGTTTTTCTTTTTCCATTCACTCTGTGCTTGATTGTGATTTTTCTTATCTTTTTCATTCATTTTAATTTAGCCATTAGCGTTTAGCCGTCCAATTTATCTAAGATAATTGATTTTTTAAATTTACTAAGTAGTTCTTCATCAACTACATGAAAGTTTTCTTTATCTTCTTCAGACCCATACAAAATATCTTTCTTATCATAAATACTTGATATTTTGTATGAAATACTTCCAGTATATTTTGTAAGGAAATCATTAAATACAACAAAACCTCTAAAATTGTCCCCTCTTAATTTTATGAGCATTAGAATTAAATATTTATTTTTAACATAAGCAACAACACAATCTTTTTCATAGTTATTCAATAAAACACTTTCATCTTGAGAGTGTGATGGAACTTGCCACGAATAACCATGCTTCTTAAAGAATTTCTTTTGTATTTCATTAGTCCAACGACTGTCAATCTGTTCTTTATTTAATTTTTTTAATTTTATTAAATCTTGTATTTTCATTTTTTATCTCCTTTTAATTTTAAAATTTTTCCAAATAACTAAATTTTAATTCAATTCTAATTTTCCCAACTTTTTTAAGTTCTTTTTCAGAAAATTTATCTCTATTTACTATTTTGGCTAAGATTTCAATTAACGATTTCTTATTTTTTTTGTATATTTTTAAATCTATTTTATCTTCTTTTTTCATTTTTTATCTCCTTTTAATTCTTGTGTTCTATATTTTCCACCTTTTTTATAGGGGAATCTTTTATTCCCTCTTTTCTTTTCTTTACCTGTATTTCTTTTTTCTTCACTCATTTTAATTTTTCAATAATATTAAGTTTTATATTAAGTTTTCCCTTATCATTTATTAATTCATCTACTTTATGTCCATGACCATCTTCAAATTTACTAAGTCTTGAGCCACATTGACCTAAATCACAATATGCACATAACATAGAAAACATAAATTGTTCTCTACTTATAATTTTTCTACAACATATACATTCAAACGGTGCTTTAAAGTCATACCATTTATTATTAATTTTAATAGATACTACTTCATTAGCATTTGTCATTTTAATTTTTCTAACATTTTATTTTTTAGTTTAAAAGAATTAAACCATTTTAAATCATATTAGTTATTCTCATATTTTTCTAATTTTATTACATTACCGACATCTTTTAATAAATCATCACTGCCACCATGTGAAAGAACCCACAATATATCATATTTTTGTCTTTGTATTTTATCTCCATATCCATCTGTTAAATAAATTAAAAGTTTTGCGTCTCTTTTATTCTCATTAATCCAATCTATAACAGGAGTAAATGAAGTGCCACCACCACCCCTCATTTTAACTTCATTTTTGATTTTTTCAATATTTCCATTTGCGATTTCATAAGTATTTTGAATTTTAGCATCACAAGTAATCAGTGTCATATGTATTCTTTCTTGAAATGCCTTCGCTAACCCAATTATCTCAGATACAAAATCGACTAATTCTTTTTCACCTATCGAACCAGAAGTATCAACAGCAACAATAACCTCAATTCCTTCCTTGATGACTGATGGCATATAGTATCCACAACTTATACTACGTTTGGAAGGTTTCTGGTAGGAATTGTGTGTAATAACATCTTCTGCAACAAAATTTTCTGTTTCTGTTGTCAAATCCAAAAAATTATCTTCTTCAATTATTTCTTCTATTTCAATTATTTCATCATTTTTTATTTTCATTTTTTATTTTCCCCCATCCAATTTTTTTGTGTAATTCGATATGACATTTTTTACATAATGTTTTTCCATTTTTTTTATTAAATATAAGTTTAGGATTATTATAAACTGTATCAATATGGTGGGCATTAAGTTCTATGCCTTTTTTGCCACATATTTGACAGGTGTAATCATCTCTTTTAAAAACAGATTTACGCCATTTTTGATATTTATAACTCCCCCAAATTAGTTTTTTCTTTGATGACACCCCACCCCTCCACCTTGAATTTTTTTCACCGACTTGAAGCCCAATGTGGGATTTAGACATCTTTTTTCTATCTTTCTTACTTCGCTTTTTCCCTTTCCAATAAGATACAATTTCTCCATTTTTAATTCTTTCTAACCTTGTTTTAACAGCTTTATCTATTGTTTCTTTTGTTCTTTTTTTACCTAACCAATAAGGAATTTTTTTACCTTCTTTATATGCTTTTTTTTGAGCTATGCCCATCTTTTTCCTTAATTTAGGAGTCATTTTTCCCTTCATTATTGCCGATAATTCTGCTTTTGAAGGGCAAGTGTGTAACTTATTTTTACTTTTAAGCCTCCCACATATTTTACATCTTTCTATCTTTTTTCTATTTTCAATTAATATTTTGTTAAGTTTAATAAGATGTTCTTCTGAACGACCATTAGCTTCTCTATTTTTTGCAGAACATTTAAAACTACAACATTTCTTCTTTTCACTAGGTTTTACAACAAACTTTTTATTACATTCTTTACAATATCTTATATCTTTTCTTATTTTAGCTTTATCTGAACACTTTTTTGTGCAATATATATTTTTACTTCTCGTTAATTCCCAATTATATTTAAAAACCTTTTTCTTACAATATGCACAATAAATAAACTTTCCTTTAACCATTCTTATATGGTTAATAATACCTTTCCAATACTTAAATCTTTTGCTTTTACATAGCCTTTAACTGTAAGAAATTTATGGTTTTGCGAACAAATAATTCTTTTCCCAGATTTTGTATAAATTATATATTTCTTTTTTATTTGGCTATCAAATTTATTTAATATTCTGTTTGGAACAATTTTCCCATCTTTATATCCAAGAACTTCATCACCAATTTTTAAATCTTTTATTTTTACTTTTCCTTTTGGAGTATTTATTAGTGTATCTTTGTCTAAACAAAAATCACTTGGAAGGCTGTTCTGTATATATCTCATTAACATTGTCCTCCAGTCTACTTTTTCTTCATGTAATTTACCCATTAATTGTTCTAAACCATTTGGGGTGTCTCCTTTCATTTTACTGATTGTTAGTGCTTCTTGAATCTTATTACTCCAATCTCTTATTAAGGTTTCTTTTTCTTTCTTAGTTAATGGTTTTCCATTTTTTCCTTTAATATGATTATCAATTATTTTACCAAGTTCTGTTCCTTTATCACTGCCAGATGCAATAACATATTTACAATTTTTAGAAGTAATTTGGGGTATCATATCATAAATTTCTTCTGCTGTAAGTTTACTTACATCCTTAATTTCTTTTTTCCCAATTTTGAATTTATCGTAATGGTCTGGTATCATCCCTCCTTCTGGAAGTTTAAATCCATTATTTTTAAGTAGAGTATTAATTGCAAGGTCAGACGAAAAATTCCACCCAGTTCTATCTCTATTTTCTTCTCTGAGTTCTGTAAGGAAAACCAAATGGCAAATTTCATGAGCAATTAATCCTTCAAGCTGCTCAGTATCTCCATTTTTAGTTATTTCTTCAATATATTCTTTCACATAAGATATATTCCCGTTGCAATCTATTCCCATAGTATCAGCAGGCATTATACCCTTCTTTATTTCTTGAAACTTCAGGTATAAGGATAGATATGCAAAGAAACTATTCTTATTCTGAATTTGGATTTTTGCACGAGAAATTTTTTCTTGTATTGTTAATCCCATTTTATAATTCTCCCAATATTATTTGTTTATTTTGTTTTTTTGTCATTTTATTTAATTCGTTTCTTAATTCATCAAATTTCATAAAATCATTAATAGATACTTTGGTTTCTGTTAATTCTTTTATTCTATTTTTATAGTATTTTAAATCTTCTATCTGGACATTTATCTTATCAATTTTCTCTTGTATTTTTCTTTAGCTTCCATATTATTTTAATTCTCCTAAAATTATTGCCACAAATGTGGTGACATACTCCCATGCTTAAAAGCATGGGCTTCTGTTTATAGGCATTATCTTGACAAAACATTTTTTATCATAGATACCTTTGGCTGAGTCACACAACCACTACTCCTATCTTCAGGATTGAAGAGTCGGAGATACTTTTTTAGTATATTTGTTGCTCCATTAACATCTGCATTTTGAGTTTTCCCACAGATTTTGCATTTATACAAACCTCTTTTAATCCTGTTATTTTTTCTTATAGTCCCACAACAAGAACAGGTTTTACTTGTATTTCTTTCACTTACACGAACAAACCGTATGCCAGATAAAACAGATTTATATTCTATCTGTTGTGTAAGTTTTGAGAATGACCATGAATGAAGTTTCTGTGATGCTTTTTTATTCCAATGTTTTCCTTTTCTTATATCCGTTATATCGCCGATAACAATAGTTTTAACATTATTTTCTTTTGCTTCATTAACTATTTTTTTACTGATTGTGTGAATCATCTGATTCATTTGATTATTTCTTTTTTTATTTAGTTTTCTTAATGTCTTACTTGAATGTCTTTTAGGAAATTGTTTTGTTAATTTTGATGTGAATTTCCCAATAGTTTTATTATAATATCTTTGAACAGATAACAATCCACCACCTTTATAGATTGTTGAATTTCCTTGATTATCTCTCGTTACAGCAGTATTTATTACTCCAATATCAATCGCCATAACTTTATTGTTTAAATTTATTTTTGGTTCTGTAATTTCATAAACAATATGGGCGAACCATTCTCCTTTCTTGAAAACAATCTGACACATTTTCGCTGTTCCTTTATTTTCTTTCCATAAATCAAATTCCATTTCAATAGATTTTATTCCTTTTTCTTGTTTATATTTTTTTGAAACAGATAGTTTTATTTTATTTTTTATGATTCTAAACCCTTGATTAAATGTTATTGGACTTAACCTTTCTTTTTTTCTGAACATCGGAGGATTTGCTTTATTGTCTTTTTTTCTTAACTTAAACCAAGATTTATAATTGTTAGATAAGTCATGTATTATTTCATCTGCGGTTTGAGAATGTAATAATAACCTCCATATATTGTCTTTTAATGGTTTTCTTGCATCATACCATCCAAGAATCTTTCCTGTTTTATCCCAAACTTCTCTTCGCTGATAATTGTCTGTATTATATAATTTTGTAGCAATAGAACAAAGATTATGTAAATGATTTTCCTGCTCTTTTGTTGGATTAAGTTTGTAAATTATTGTTTGTTTCATTTTTTGGATAATTGATTTAAACATTCCTGTTTTAATTGAGGATAAACTTCTGATATTTTATCATAAATTTTTTTATTAAGAAGTTTATATGCTTCTTGTTTTCCAACCTTACCAAAGATTTCTTGTAATCTATAATCATATTCAGATAAATTATGCCTCAAATAATTAACAATAATTCTATTAAGAAATTGTTTGTCACTATTCAATGTTGCCTTTTGAAAATCAAATCCAATTTCAAAAGATATATCTTCTTTGAATTTATTATAAGACTCTATTGCTCCTTGTTTTACAATTTTAAAATCTTCTTTTTTAACTTG
This sequence comes from archaeon, assembly GCA_030593225.1. Lineage (GTDB taxonomy): Archaea > Nanobdellota > Nanobdellia > Pacearchaeales > GW2011-AR1 > JAUVHP01. The sequence continues at coordinate 18,089 of JAUVHP010000004.1, read as the reverse complement.
AATATTGAGATTATCAATAAAATTAATTATCTTTTTCTTTTTTGTTTTAACTGCTTTTTCTGAACCTTTCTTTTTATTCTCATTTTTATTTTTAAAATCCTTAAAATCTTTAGTTTTTTCCTTTTTTTCTACTCTTTTAATTAAAAATAGTTTTGTCGGTGATGCTGAAGCATAATAAGGATTTTTACCTTCTTTATCGTGTTTTCCCAAAAATAATTTGATTGCCTTTTCAGTCCAACTTCTATATTTTATAAGTGTTGTTTTTGAATAATATTCTTTTTCTTTCATTTTCTTATCCTCGGTTTGTTCCAATATGGCGATTTACATTTAGGACAATACTTTGGGTCTTTTTTATTTCTTGTAGCCCATTCGTGTTTACACCTATTACAATTCAATATTCTTATCTTTCCTGTTAATTTTATTTCACCCATATTAATATATTACCTATAATAGTATTTAAAACTTTTGGTTAGCTCTCATCCCACCTATAAATGGATGTGGGGTTTCCCGCTCATTTGCTAATTCTATTTCCATTTATTTTAATTTTTTAAGCATCCTTTCTCTTTTTAAATGAGTAAATAAGTCTGCTTTTGTTAATCCTAATTCTCCAACAAATTCTAATAAACTTTTTATTCTCATATAGCTACTCATTCTTCTACTTCCACCACCAAAAAAGAAATACTTTTTTATAAAATCCCAATCAACTTCTTTTTTATTTGATAAAAAATCAATTATAAATTTGTCTTGTTTTATTGGAGATATATTTATTTCTATATTTGTATTGTTTTCTGTATTTATACTTTTTAATGTTATGGCTTCAACTTTCATTCCAGAATATTTGTTTATATATTCTATTTGTTCTTTTGTAGTTTTTTCCGTTATACTATCAAGAACCTTATTTAATTTATTTTCACTAACTTTAATTCCATTTACCTTAATCCAACCTTTATATCCTCTCTTTTCATCAAATTTTCTTAATATTTGTTTTTTCTTTATGTCTTTTTCTTTTTCAAATTCTATATTATAAGTTTTTACCCATTTTTTTGAACCGAGCATATCTCTTTTTGTGTAATTTTCTCTTTTTTCTATAAGTTTATTTTTTATTGATGTAAGGTTATTGCCATAACTACCACGACTCCTTATATCTAAATAATCAAAATCAAAAACTTTATTGATATTCTTTTTTAAAATATATTCTTGTGCGAGTCTTATTATTTTATTTTTATTAATTTCTAATTCTCCGAATTTACCCACACAATTATTTTCAAATTCAATCTTTCTTTTTTTTGTTTCTTTTTCCTTTGATGTTTTTCTATCTGATTCTTCCTTTTCTTCCTCTTTTTCAAGATTTTTTCTTTTTGAATATGGTACATTTACAAGATTTTTTATTTTATCCTTTGTTATAGTAAATTTATTTAAATTTTTTTTATTAATTGAAACACTTTTTTTAGACATATCTTCTAAAAAAGCATCTTCTAATACATCTTTTTGAATTTTCAAAATCTTTTCTATATCATCACCATATCTATCAATAAAAAGGATAAATATCTCTCCCACATTAATATTCAGGTTTGATTCATTTTGAAATGTAATATAACTATCTATTGTACCATATGAATCTAATAACTTTTTTGCGAGGATATTTATATCTCCTGTTTTAATTATTTCTATTAATATAAATTGACTTTCAAATATCTTTTTTAATCTTTCTGAGTTTCTTTCTGCTATATTAATTATAGATTTTACACCATCTAATTCTTCTAAAAGTTCAAATTCTGCTTCTTGCAAAGTTCTAAATTCTTTATATTTTATCATAATCTTTCTAAAATTTGCTTTTTAATTATCATATCTTTTTCTTTTTCGTTTAATATATAAACTCTATCTTTTTTAAAATTCCTAATCTTCTTTGTATCTTTAAGTCTATCATCAACTTTCTGCCACAATCTATCTATTAATTGTTTAGTAGTATGTGGAAGATTAGTATCTTTTATATCCAACTGGAAACGAGGTTTATCATTCTCATCCCACTTATGAGTTATTTCACCTATTTTGAAATATTTCTGACTTGGGTCTTTTGGATAGACTTTAATCCAATCACCAATCTCTAATTCATTTAAATCTATAATGAATTCCATAATTAAAAGAATATGTCTTTAACAAAAAATTTAATTAAAAAGACGCATCCCAAAATTGCTGTTATCAAAAAAAGAAGTAGGAAGAAAACCCATAATAATTTAAAAAATGAAAATTTCTTTACTTTAGGTTCTTCTTTGCCGAAAACACCTTCCCATACTTCCTTAGCATCTTTTACAATCTTTTCCTTGAATTCCTTTTCTTTCTCTTCTTTTGCCTCTCTTTCAATATCATCAATATTTTTGATTTTCATTCTAATATTTCATTCTTTATATTCTTACCAGTCTTATATATCCTCATTTTTTTGTATATTTCTTCTCTTTCTTCATTTGTTTTAACTTTACAAAATTTTAGCATAAGTTTTGCTCTACTTTTTGTTTTATCGCTTTGAATATATGGAATTATGAATTTTAAAAATATCGTAACCATATCTTTACCATACATACTAATAATATATTCATCATGACCAAGTTTATTAAGTTGATGTCTCTTCTTTGTAAATAAACACAATTTATTATACATATAATTTATTATCCCTATATCATTATTGCCTATAACTATTGAAACACCATAATACCTTCTTTCTTTTTTGCCCTTTTTTCTATGAGTTGTAAGATTTATAACAAGACTACCTTCTCCATCTATAATTCCTGCTATATAACCTCTTTCGTATCTATTTAATTTTTTAAGATTATTATAGAAATCATCCATTTGATTCTTTCTTTTATCATCTTTGATAGATTTAACACATTTAGACACTGTAGAATACCCACATTTTATTTCTTTAAAGATTTTAATAGGTTTAATACCTTTTTCATATAAATCTTTTATTTTATTTATATCATTATCTGATATTTTACTTTTTGGTGGTTTTATAATCCCTTCACTTATTAACCTATTTCTAGTATCACTAGATTTCTGTTTTGTTTTCTCTGTTGGTCTTTTTGGATTAGATTTATCTAAAATTCCTAACTTTTTTGCCTTTATTCTTACAGCTACTGGAGTTCTATTCAGTCTTTTAGATAAATCTTCATAATGCTCAGCGAAATAATGAGATTTAAGATAAATAATCTCTTCTTTTGTCCAAATTCTTCCATTTACCATAAATAAATAATAAAAAAATGATTTAAAAATGTATCTATTTATACTATAAAGCGACCATACCTTTCCAATAATTGCGAATCTTTAGAGCTTAAGAAGTCTTTTCTAAATTGCTTATTCTTAATTGTATAAGAATTACATAGCCTCCAAAGCAATGCAACAAATTCTGCGTTAGACATTTTATCAAAAACCTTACTTATATCCATTATCTTTTTGAAATCAACTTTTTTATCTTTATACTTTTCTGCTACTGCACTAACTAAGAAAAATTTAACAGATACATCATCAATCTTCTCTATCTTTTCAGGATGTTTGATAACATCTTCTAACTTCATCTTCTCTTGGATTTTACAGAAAGATACAAATTCTATTGCTGTTCCTTCACCCATAGCAGATTTGCTTATAATATCTAATTTATCCCAATCTTTAACATCCTTTATCAACTTAGACAATCTTTCCCAGGATCTCGGAGTCACAAACTTTTGATTATCATCAAATTTAACCACTTGTAACGCACTCGGTTTAAAATTAAGAAAACCTATAATTCTACTATCAATTCCTTTTGGTATAGCAAAGTTAGAAACCCAATCATCCATACTTGGGACACTCAATTCTACTTCTCCACATCTATCTTTAAGTGGTGGGGCTATTTCGTGCGTATACGCCCTATCTGATGAAAGGTTCGTTGCTCCTATAACCGACCAATTCTCACTCATTTTGTCTTCATTTATAACTCTATCATACAATATTTTATAACATGATGCCATAACCAACGGAGTCGCCAAACCAATCTCATCGAAGAATAAAATACCATCACTTTCAGGCAAAGTTAAGAACTTAGCAAATAGTGGAATTTTCCATTCTATTGTTTCTTTATCTCCATTAAAATTAGGAAGCCCTTTCAGGTCAGATGAGTCGTATTCCGAGAGACGGACATCAATTAACACAAAGTATTTTTCAGGATTTTCAAAAACATCTCGTTTTTCTTCTTTGCTCATTAAATTCCATTCAACAAACTTTCTATTTCTTGTTTCTGCTATCTCTTCAGACACATTTCTTATAGTATGAGATTTTCCTACTCCAAAAGTTCCGTAAATCATTAAAGATATTTTCTTTTTGTAGTATTCTTTTGTTATTTCTGAAAGTTCATTATGATTTATTTTTAACACGATTTTAATTTCACCTCCTTTGTGATTATGTCCTTTTTAGTTAAACTAAATTTGATTTTCATATTATAATTCCTCCTCATCAACCAATGGGCAAGATGGACTTTCAAGCCAATCTTTAACATTAATAATTGTTCTATAAATATGGTCTTTATTTGCTTCACATTTACAATGACTTGGATTTGATTTTTCTGTTCCATCTACTTCACATGTGCAATTTTCCCAAAAGTGTTTGTCTTCATCATGTTCAAGATAATTAATAATCTCCTCAATTTGTTCTTTTATTCCTTTATCCTCATGTTTTTCTCCGTGACATCTTACACACACAAGAATTTCTCCATGTTCATGGTCATTATGTTTAAAGAGATTAATACCTATTTCTCCTTGAAATCCACATTTATAACAATTATTTATTTCTTTTTCCATTTTTGTTTTTTTCATATCTTTATGTTCATCAATAGACATTTCTTTAAGATTATGAACTTTATCTTTTTCCATTTTATTATTCTTTAGTGATTCCTATTTCATTTAATGAATCAATCATTGCTTGAGCATATTCTTCTCCATCCAATTTAGAGATAGCATTATACATATCTACGTCTGCTTTATTTATACAATCTGCAACCCTAAACCATTTATGGAATGCCATGCACAATGTTGAAAGTTGTTCTTCAGTTATTTCCATTTTTATTATTTTAGTTCCAGATACAAAAAAATCAAGAACCTATATAAGTAAGCAAAAAATTTGGATTTTCTAATCTTCTGCGTATATATCTAATATGTAGCATGTCTTAGACTTAATTTCTTCATCGTCTTCTTTGACTGCCTTTTGATTTAGTGCAAAGATATCATCTAATATCTTATTCCACTCTTTCTTTAATTTTGTCATTTTCTCTTTTTTCGTCTTCTATCATAAATTTATATATTGTTTGTAATCTTGTAGCTACTTTGTTCTTTAAATATTCCCAAGCATCATTTTTATTAAAAAATACTTTATCATTCCCATCTTTTAAGAAGTCACGAGTGCAGTGTCTAACTGGATTTCTTCCAAAATTATATCTCGCAACAAAATAAATATAGTCGCCTTTATTATTGATAGTTTCTTCTTCTATGTAGATTATCTTCATAGATTCAGCTAAATTATGATTTATTGAATATATATCAACACCATGTTTAAATAAGGTAATAAGTTTGTTATTTATATGTTTTATTTCTTTTTTTGTATCTCTCATTTTTTAATCCCAATCTTTAATTATATCTAATTCTGGAAAAGCATTAATATAATTTTGAGTTTTATAACAAAATCTTTTTATTTTATATTTATCCATTATTGGTTGAACTTTCTTTTCCCAGAACTCTTTAGCTTTATCATATTCTTTTTTGAATTTCTTATTAACTTTTTCTTCCATATTTCTTACTGGAACATCTTCCATATACCCAACTCCATCCCAATTTGCTAACCATTTATCTGATAAAGCTACAAATAATCCAACATAATTGTCTTTTGATTCATAACTTGTATTTATACCATAGCTTCCTTCATCCGGAATATTTTCAGATAATTCATAAAGTTCATCAATAAACTTATCTTTTTTCTTTTCTGATAAATGACTATCTTCTATATCAGTTATTCCATATATTATTGCTAAGTAATTTCCTTGTCCCATTTTATTCCATATCCCCTTTTTTTAAAATTGATTGTGGTAATAAATTAAATTGATTAAATGTGTCACAGCTATCCGTTGGATTGTCTCCGTGGGACATCCCACCAGTTAAATATATTAATTCACCATTTCTTTCAAGACAACCTATATCTCTATAACCTAAACATCCAAAAAATTCTTCAACAATATTAACCATAACATCTTTTGCTCTACCTTCACTTATAACTTCCTCATTAAATGGTTTATTTTCACTTTCTTCTACAGGTTCACCATTATCATTAATATCTCCATAATCCTCCCAAAACTCAACGAATTGTTTATAATTTTCGCTTTTATCATTACTTAATTTATTCAATATCTTTTCTTTATTATATTTTTTATCTTTACTGAGTTCAGGAATATTAAATTCTTTTATTGCTTTAAGAACTTTCTTTTTTGCTTCTTCTTCAGTTCCTTTTTTTATAACTACATACTGAAATATAAAATCTGCTCCCATTTTAAACTAATTTATCACACATTTTTTCTTTTAATTGATATTTTTTATATTGTTTATCTGTTGTTACAAAATTTTTATATTCTTTTTTATCTAATTTATATATTTCAATATAACAATATATTCCATATTCTTCTCTTTGACCTAACCCTGCTAATGCAAGGAATTTTCCTTTATACCAAGCAAATACAAATGGACGATTAAATTTTGTTATATTACCAGATATTTTATAATGAACAAATAATTGTTCCATGCACCCACTAAAAGATTTTTTATTGCCATAATCTCTTAATGAACCAACAAATGTTTTCATAGAATTTTCAACTGAATTTTCTATTGGTTTTAATAATATTATATCTCCTTTGTTTAAGGGAGTGTTTTTATTTACTTTTTGCATTCTAACTTAGAGCACCTATAATCATTTCTTTTTTCCAATCTTTTCCATTTTTTTTCAAATTCATTTTAGTTTCTTCTATTAATTTTATCATCTTTTTTAGACTCTCAATGCTATTGCAACACCATTCACTAGAACAATCCATACATATTCTTCTCCAAGAATCACCAACATATCTTGTATTTTTAGGTTTTTTACTTCCACATATATGGCATACAAATTTCTTTATAGATTTTGTAAATGTAAGATGTTTTAGAAAAGTTTTTGTAGGGGATAATCCATTATATATTATTGTTCTATTGCGTTTACCACTTTTGTCCCAACCCCATTTTTCATCATATAAATCTATTGCACCCATTTTAATTTAATCTTTTTAATATTTCTAATTTATTTTCACTCCAAGCACCTTTTGGTATTTCTAACCATTCTTTCTCATCTTTGTCTCTAATCATATATAAAAACCTTTGTTGGTCTTTAATATTATCAGAAAAATGCCACTCTGCAAATTCCACTACTTGTTCATCACATAGATAATTTTTATTTTTTAAGTGTTCATTTTGTAGATGAGGGCAAGTGTTAAGTTTTTCAAGTAACTTAATCATAGTAGCTATTGGTATCTGAATTTTTTGTTTTAAATAATAACCATCACCCTTAATATCTTCCATATAATTATTTTCTTCAAATTGAACATAATTATGGGCTACAAAGCATTTAGTATTTATTTTCTTATCTGCTTTATATTTTTCTAAACTTATAGTTATCTCTTTTGGGTAATCTTTTTTACTTATTAATTTCATTTTATTATTTTATTTCCAGATACAAAAAAATCAAAGGCATATATAAATAAGCAAAAAATAATTAAAAATTTTAATTCAGTAGTTACTTCTTTATTTAGCCATTAGCGTTTAGCCGTCATAATTTTTCTAAAATCATCGTTTTTTTGAATTTGTTTTTCTTAAATTTTTGAATATCATTTTTAGCATCTTCTAATTTCTTTTTAAGATAAGGTAAGTAGCAAGATAAGTGATAATAATCATGTGTTGTAGAATGCCAGCCATATGACCTCTCAACTTTATATTTGCCGTCTATTTGTTTTCCACATTTTTTACATTTACAAACTCTTTTAGATTTTATAATTTCCATTTATTTTAAGTTATCTAAGATTAATTCTCTTTCTACTTCTTTTTTTATTTTATCTATATACTTTGGAAGGTGATTTTTAACTTTATTTCTAAAATCTTTACTAATCTTCTCTCTTTTTTTCTCTAAATCAAATTCTTTTTTATGTAATTTGTTGTATATTGCTTTTTTTTTATCGCAAAGAATATCTATGTGTTTTCTTAAATTTTCTCTATTTTCTATATTTTCTTTAATTTCCTTACTAATTTCTGAATTATCTTTTCTAATTTTATCTGTTTGGTTTTTTACTGCATCTAAATCTATTTTAATAAGTTCATTAACTATATTCTTAATATCAAATTGATTTACACAAGAAATACTTTTTATAGATAATCCTTTTTTAATTCCTCTTTTAACAGATGATTTAATTTGGTTAGGTTTAAAATGACAACTAAATGAATATCCCCCATCTAATTCTTTTACATATTTTAGTGTTATACTTTTTTCTATCTTTTTTAATTCTCTACTTTTTTCGCTCTGTTCTTTGTAAAGATTAGTAATTTTATCACTAAATAATTTATATTCTTCACAATTATCAATTCTATCTCCTTCTAATCTTATCTCATTATCAAAATATTTCAAATGTAGTTTTAGTGCTTCCTTGTCCATTCTAAACATAAGCAGGAACTAATAGTTTTTCTTTTTCCTTTTTAATTGCTTCTGTATCTTTTAACTCTCCATCATTATTTTCTCCCCACCTTGAATGTCCAGATTTATATTCACAATCATAACATTCTTGACATGTTTCACTAACCATATATGGTTCAGTGCCACATACAGAACACTTTTGACAACCATGTCCTACTTGCATAAATGAACATTGTTTTTGTTGGCACTTCATTATTGTTGATTTATTTTCTTCTTTTTTCATTTTATTTATTTTGCCATTTTTTAAGAAATTCTAAAGTCGCAATTTCTTTATCCATTTCTTCTTTTGTTTGACAATTATTAATCCTTTTAGCGAAAACTTCATTATAATTATTTAATTCCAATTCTATACTTTCATCAAATATTTTGCTAAACTCTTTTCCTTTTTTAGAATTTCTTGTTATCCCTTTTAATAAAAATATTTCTTCGTGAATGTCTTTTCTTTTATTCTCCCATTCCTGAATAGGTTGTTTATTAGGCATGTTTAAATGTTCAATATATTTTTTTCTTAATACATTAAATTCTTTTTCTAAACTGTCTGATTTTTCTTTTTTCATTTTATTAATTACCATCTATCTCCCATTAATTTCCAAGCAATATATTTAGATATTATTGCGACAGAAAAAAGTATATTAAATTTATAGTAGTCCTCCAATTCCACCAAACAACCTCACTTTCACCACAAGGTTTACTATCTGTAAATCCAAATATTAAAAAGTTTCCAATAACATAAGCAATCATAAATAAAAATACAATAAATGTATAAGTCATTATTTTTTGTGTATTTGTAAATTTCTTTTTCATTTTATATTATAGTTCATGAGTAAAGCTAACATTAAGCCCAACAACTTACCTCCAAAATATTATTTTTAATTTCACCATATCCATTACACTTGGTGCATTTCCCATGATTTTTATTAAATTTGTCTTGCAGAATTTTTCTTTTCTTTTCACAGATACTACATTTTATTTTTATTTCCACTTTTTTCTCCTCCTTAAAGATTAGATACACATATGCAAAAATAAATGATATTATTGAAAAGAAAGTTGCGATTTTTAAATCAAGAATAACATAAACCACTATGAATACAATAATTCCAACTACCAGAGAGATTAATAAAAAAGTATATGCTTTATCTAAGTCATCCATTTTTTATAATCATTCTTTTTAATTTTTCTTCTAAAAAGTATTGAGCTAAAATATATTTATCTCTCATATTCCCTTTTTTAAGATTAGAAAGGTTATGTTTTAAATCAGCCAATTTAATCTATCTTTAAAATCATCTAAGTCCATTTTATCAATATTACATCCCCATAATCTTAAAACTTTAAATCCTTTAGCAATCAATTCTATAGTTCTAATCCTGTCTCTATTAATATGTTCTTGTTGCCAATTATTTGGGTTAGGATATAGGGTGGGATTTCCGTGCCAATAATCTCCATCTGCTTCTATAACCATATTCATAGAAGGTATTAAAATATCACATCGATAACCATGCTTTATTTTAATATATTTATGAGTAAAGAAAGGTATTCCTAATTGTTTTAAGAAATTTTGTATTTTTAGTTCTATTTTTGTGTCTTTTAAGGGGAGAATTTGTTTTGCCCGTGCTGCTTTAATTTTTTTCTTAGTTTCTTCGGGATTTTTAAACCAGCCATTTTTCTTTCTTGTTTCAATTCTCTTTATAATAACTTCTTTTGGTAAAGGTTCTCCTTTTTTGAATTCTGACTTTGGATGGTTTCCAATTCTAAATCCACATTGTTCTGGAAAATTCCCATTTTCTTTTTTTCTATCTTTCATTCCAGATGGTTTCCCTAAACGTGCTTTACCTATATTTTTTCTATGCTTTTCAGAAAAATGTTGCCCTTTTTTGAATTCTGTTTTAGGGTGGTTACCTTTCTGAAATCCTTTAATCCCTCTTGTCATCTTTCACCTTTGCAATTTTAATATAATCTCCTTCTTTAATCCCTCTATTTTTTGGGATAGTGATTAATAATTGATTTTTCTTTTTTGCTTTCCAAACTTTTCTTATTATCATATTTTTTAATAGCATTTACTATTATTTAAACCTTTCTATGAATGAATATTTTTTGTAGCGACACTCAAAATATTCATTCTAAATATCCATCACTTCTTTTTTGCCCTTTGTGTGCTTCAGTTGCTATTTGTTTTGCTATTTCTATTTTACTCATTTTCATTTATGGAATTAATACCATCTATGATACCTTGAACTTCATTTTTATTTATAAGTTCTAATTCTGCTAATTTATATACAGATTGTTTTAATTCTTCTATTTCTTTTATTTTTAATGTATATTTTATGGCTTCAATTCTTGTATCTTTAATGAATTTAGATAATGGTTCTACTAACCAAGGATACTTATTTGTAAGTTTATCTTTGCCAGTATCTTTATTTTCTAATCTTTTTAATATTTCTAATTCATTCATTTTTATTATCCTCACAAACAATATTTCCATTATCAACAAAACTTATTTCAAATCCTAATTTTTCAATAGCATCTAAAACTTCTTTCATTCGTTTGTATGGAAATTCATCAAAACTATGAATTTTTAATATTCTTTTTTTAATATCTTCTTCACTCATTTTAATTTTTTATAACTTATTTTTATTATCATTTCCATTTTTATCCAAAAAGAGCCTCCATTTCATACTCAGGTTTAATTGGTTCTTCTGATAATCCGCATTGGACTCTATGTTTATTTATTTCTTTTTGCATTTCCTTAGTAACCTTAATTTTAATTGTTTTTTTCCCATGTAATGCATCAAGTATTTTTTCTTTATCTTCTTTTTTCATTTTATATTTTTTTAATCTTCATTAACCTCACCATTCATTATATTAATTATTCTTTTTAGCTTTATTTGATAATCTTCATCAATATCCATTTCAATTTGTTCTTCTGCCCATTCTTTAATTATATTTTTTTCATCAAAACTTAGAACATTATTATAAGTAAATATTTCATCATTTTCTTCAAATTGAATTTCGTCTAACCCAAAATATTCAGTAAAATTTTCTTTACAATTATCGCAAAAACAATCAGCTCTGGTAAAATCTTCTAATGAATTGATTTCTCTTGAATAATTATTTGAATTACAATAAGGACATTTTCCTAATTCAATTATCTTTTTCCCTTCTAATCTATCAAGTATTTTTTCTTTATCTTCTTTTTTCATTTTTAATCTCAAATCCAAAATAAAAACGAGAATATTAATAATATTGTTACAAACACTAATGCTACGCAAATTCCACCTTCTAATTCACCATGTTTACCAATATATCCTTCTTCAGTCAATGGCCAAATCTCATCTTGATAACCTACCCAATATCCATGAGGATATTTTTCTGGTTTGTCGTATTTAAATTCCCCCATTTTATTTTTTACCACCTTTAGATAAATTATAAGTTTTATCAATTAATATTCCTTGCCCCTTTGTATAGGGTTTAACCCACTTTTTTATTAAGTCATTTGATATTTGATAACCTTTTGCAATAAGTTTATCTTTAGGAAGTTTATATAATATAGAATATCTTTCCTTATCTCTCAAGTGCCTAAAATGACCTCTAACTCTAAATCTATGGTTTATTGAATTAGATAGATTTTCACTATATTCATAAATATATTTTTTAAGTGTCCCATAAATTCTTATTTTTTTACTTGATGGAAGAGCCATGCTTCCTTTTTCTTTTCTTCTTTTATTATTTTTTGGATTAAATGAACTTTCTATAATCTCAACTTCTGGCTCATTTAAGAAATTACAAAATGAATAAAAAAAACTAATTAATCTTTTTTGAAAAAAATTTAACTTATCTTTTTCTGTATTAAAATATTCACGATAACATTTTCTTTCACCGTTTTTATCAATTTTAGAATAACAACTAAAAAATAATTTAGATTGGTTTCGGATATCTGATTCAGATATATTGAACATCCCTGATTCTCCACTATCATCAAATATACATCTACTTACTACTAATCCATAATAAATTCTATCTTTTATTGGAATCCGGCAATTTAATATAATTTGGTCAAATGGCATTCCAGTTTCTTTACTATCAGTAGAATTTAAAATATTAGTAACTTCTTCTTCTATATCAAAAATTCTTCCATTATCAATTATTGGTTGTATAATTTTATCCCATATATCTGGAAATTGTTTTTTATCTTCACTAAGTAAGAAATTGGAAAATTTAATCAGTAATTGATAATATTTTAATCTATCATTTTCAGGAATTTTAAAAAATTTAAAATGAATAGATTCAGATGATTTGTCACCCAAATATTCATCAACTATCTTTCTAATTTCTTTTGGGTCAATATCTCTACCTTTTTCTTTCACTAAATTTCTAATAATATCAGTCGTTATATTCCCGGTTATATTAAATCTAAATTCACTTTCATCTTTTTCATCATCTTTAGATAATTCATTAATAGCATTATCTAATGTTTCAAGTTTGGCTTCATCATCTGATGAAACATATCTATTAATAGATTTTTTTACTGTACCACTGATATCATTAATCCTTTCTATTTGTCTTTTTGCCTTTTTCCATTTACTTAAACCTTTGTTTTTTTCTATTTCCATCTTAAAATTATTTTTTTTCAACGAGTCCTTGATTGAACGATTCTCGAAACAACAAAGTTGCTTTTTCTAAGTCATCGTCTTCTATAGCATCTTGCATACTTTTTGAATTTGTTTTGTTTAACCAAAAACTAAATAATTCTTTACTCTTTTTTATATTAATCATATTTTATCTTGTGCGTGTTTCATCCATTCTATATTTTCTGATTTATAACTTTCAATTATAAATCCTCCTTGGTCATCTTCATGTGCTATTGATAAATCGTGTTTTTTATATAACTCAAATAGTTCTTCTAAAAAATTATTTATTCTTTTATTTTCCATTTTGTTTAATATTAAATCTTTTATTTAATTTGTTTTTTATCCATACTCCTGCTCCTTTAAAACCTTTAGAGGAAATTCTATTAATTTCTTCAATAATAAAATCTTTTTTCGTTGGAGATTTTCCATACAATTTATTAAATTTATCTTTTATCTCCTCAAATTCTTTTGGATAATCATTTCTTAATATATCTCCAAATCTTGATTGTCTCCCCATTATTTTCTTATAGGCACTTTTTTCTATTTCGGTCGCTATAAGAAGAAATTTTATATTATTTATTTTCTTGCTATACTTTGAGATTAATTCACTTTCTCTTTTTGTATGGTTATCTTTATTTTCCATTTTATATTTTTACACGCAACTTATTTAATATATGATTGCTAATTGGTTTAACTTCATAAAATAAGCCATTTATATACTTTTTCTCTATTGTTACAGAATTCTTGCTTTTAAGTAATAGATTATTAAATAATACCTTAAATCTTGTTTTTGATATGCTTTCTTCTGTAAATTCCATTTTAAATGTCAACTCTCCCTATGTCAATACAAACAGGAAATCTTGGAATACCATCGGAAGAAAGTTCTTGATAACGAATAGTACAAAATTTACCAATAATCTTAGATTTATTTTCTAATAAATATTTGTAATAATCTTCTCCACCTTTTATTCCAGAAGAAAATGTTTTTTTGTCTTTCATTTCTAATACTAAATTTCCTGCCATACCAGAACGATTGCCTAACCCTTCAACTACATCAATAATCTTAAATTCTGTATCCATAAAATGTTTATACTTTAATAATTTCTTACTTCTTTTATTTTCATAGATGGAATCCCAAACTCTTATCATCAACCCTTCGTATCCTTCAGAAATAAATCTATTATGGAATTCTTCTACTTTAGTGTCCGATTTTATATAAGTGTTATCAACAAATTTTATAAATTTAGTTTTCCCAATGATTTTATTTATTTCAGATTTAATAACTGCAAATCTTTTCTCAAATCCTAAATTAACATCATCAATAACACCATCAAAAATATAAATACTAACTATTTTTGCAGATTCTTCTAAATTTTCAATAGTAGGTTTTGATTTTCTTACTAAACTCATAATCTTTTCAAATGATATATCATGTGAATATATTTCTCCATCAATTATCCAATTAGGATGTTTCTCGAATAGTGATTTAAATAATTCATGTATATGAGGACAAGATACATACTCTTTTCCTTTTCTTGTAAATAATCCTTCTTTCCTAACAATCATTCTTGCTCCATCTATTTTAGGAGAAACCAATAGTGGAAATTCTACTTTATCCTTATAATCAATATATTTATGAGCGAGCATTGGAGAAAAAAACTTTTTAGCCGTATCTATTTTATTTATATCTTCAGTATATCCAGAATCAGTTTTCTTTGTATATTTACTTTCAGCTTCTTTACATGCTTGTTCAAAATCAGTAGTTTCATTACTTCTTCCAATATTCTTTCCTTTAATTATTTTAGATTTAGAACGGGTTATCTTACCATCAAGTATCCCTTCTTCTGTGTAATAACTATTATTATCTACAAATATTTGCCACTGATTAATACTTCCATTTGTATTTCTTTTGTATATTATGTTTAATTCTTTTTTCATTTTAATTAAAAATATTCTTCAATCTTTTAAATTTAATTTTATCTAACAAATAAAATAATCTCTTATCGTCTATCCCACCACAAGCCCAATTCAATATATTCTCTTCGTCTTTTTCATCTATTGATTTTTCTTCAAAGCATGAGTTAAGTTTTTCCATAATTTTATTTTTTCTATTTATTCCTCCAATCAAATCTTCTTCTTTTTCTCTTGGTTTTATTATTTCTTTCATTTTAAATATCTCCCATACCTACTTTTTCTTTACCACTATTTATAGCAACAAAATTTTTCAATATCTCATCACAAGAATTCATCCCCCATCTGAGACAATATGATAAACTATATTCTTCATTAAATAATGAATCTGATTTATCTCTTTCAATAGGAGATAATGTGCTCCATACTTCTTCAATTTCTTCAAACTTTTTTAATATTTGTTTAATTTTGTTTTTCATTTTAAATATAACATAATCATTATTATTACTATAGATGTTACCATGGCGATTATCCATAATATCATTTTTATTTTCCAGTTTTCCATTTTAAAACTCCTGCCACCCACATAAACCATATGTCTCTTGAATTCCGTAACTACTTATCTCATCAGATAATATATTTACACTATAATAACCCATATCACTTACTCCATCTAATTTACCTACAATTTCTTCATTTATATTATTAAATCTCCAATCCTTTAAACTTAACTTTATATTTTTTAATAATTCCATTTCTAATAAACTACCTCCACCATTACAATTATCAAATAAGCCAAATTGTAATCCTTTTCTTAATTCAATATAACCTTTCAAAACTTGTTCTCTTAATTTTAAAATATCTTCACCCTTAACTTTAAAATAAAATGCGAATTTAGCATAATTAAAAGCATTTGCTATTTCATTATCTAAATCTTCTTTTTTATATTTTCCTTTGAAAACTTTTTTGAATGCTTTTAATGTGTCAGAATTTTTAATATCATTAATATCAATCATATTTTCATTTGTTTCTAATTGAACTCTTATATTTATTTCAGAGTTTTTAATTAAACCATTAAAATTATATTCAAATCTTTCTTCGCAGGCATATCTTAATTCTTCTTTTTCTTCGTCAGTTAGTTCTAAATTATCTTCTTCAATTTTTTTATCTATCGCATCTGTGATTGTTTCATAAGTATATCCATCATTGTCAAATACCTCATTTTCTACTTCACTAAGTCCATCTTCTTCATTTATAATATTTATACATTGTTCATCTGATAATTTATCACGATAATCCCAATAAGTCTCTAATTGTCCTCCTTTTGATAATTCTTCTGCTATTTTTGATACATTAACTATTTTTTTCATTCTATTTTCTCCAATTTATCTTTTAATACTTTTCTTGCCATTGGGTCTATACAACATGCATCCATAAAGTAACAAAACTTAACTCTATCTAAAACTGCAAATAAATCGTCATAAGACATCTTAATAACTTTCTCATCGAATTTTAATTTCATAATCTTTTGATATAGATATTTTTGGTCTTCTGTTAATGGTTTCATATCAATTTCCATTATTTTTTCTCCTTATTTTGACATTCTTCACATTTATCATCTTCTCCAATAGTAATAAATTTATCATTTTCTTTTAATTCTTTTCCACAGAAATCACATATTCTTCTTGTCTTTTTTTCAAAACTAATCATACCTGCATTTTGTAAAGGTTCTAAAAATTCAGACATATCTTCACCGAATTTCTTTGCACCTTCTAAATCTTGACCAAAATTTTGACTTATTTGTATCTCAGACGGTTTCATTTTTGTTTCTCCAGTAAATCTAAAAAAGTTTTTCTTAAATTTAAACCAAATTCTTGTATGAATGTTTCATCATTCCTAAATTTAACCATTTGTGGATAATTAAATTCCATTTCGTGGAAAAGCCCATGTGCTAATTCGTGAAAAAAAGTTGATTCTAAATCTCTTCCTTTCAGTTTTTTATTAATCATCAATTCTTTATCATCATAATTAATTTGTCCAGATATCTTTTTACTCCAACTAATTCTGTTTTTAATTTTGATTTTAAATTCTTTATTACCTATTCTTATTGTTTTTGGTATTTTCATTTTAATTTTTCCAATCTTTCTTTTAATTTCTTTAATTTATTACATTCATTAATATTAACTTGTATATGTTTATCTCCAATCTGTCCGATTCTACATTTTCTTAACCGTTTTATTTCTTTGTCTAATTCTTTAATTACTTCTTTAGACTTCTGTTTTAATTTTTCTTTTTTCTTTAAGAACTTCTTTTTCTCATCTTTCATAAATTGAATTGATATTGAACCTGTCGCTCCTGATATTGGGAATTTCTCAAGAAATCTTTTCTCAATACTTGCTACTTGTTTTTCTTTTTTCATTTTAATTTGTTTAATATATCGTGTTTTAATTCTGATATTATCTTTATCCCGAATTGTTTTTTTGATTTTTTCCAACACTTTACACATCTATAATATTCTATATCTGTGTGTTTTGAATTTGAATATATTTCTAATACTATTGGATGACCACAGCCCATTTTATTCTTTCTTTATTCTTTCTTTAAGTCTATTTATTGATTCTTGGATTTCTTTAATATCATTATCAAATTCATTTATATTTGTTATTTTTTTATCAATAGATTCATTAATCAATTCTACATTTTTTTTATGATGAAATTCTAATCTTTCAATAAAATATTCTCCTGCTTGTATTAGTGTTTTTATTTTTTCTTCAT
>JAUVHP010000091.1 GCA_030593225.1 archaeon | reverse complement strand
TCGCTGCTGTTTCCAAAATCCATAACTGTAATATTTGCCCAATAAGTTCCAACATCATTTCTTTCAGGAGTAAAATTAATTATTGCAGAAATGTTTGAAAAATTAGTTGAACTAAGAATAGAACAATTTTCTCCTTCTACTCTCCCACTCCAATCAGCGTGAGTACAATTTCCAAAAAAAGTTATATTAAAAATTAAAGGATAATGATTTTCTTCATCTGTTGCATTAAGATAATCTAAAAAATTCTCATCCTGTGTTAGATTATATTCATTTTGCATTCCAGAAAAAACAGGGGCATCATTTGTTGCGTTAATTATGAAATAAAATGGTCTGGCACCTGCACTTAAACCATCTGTTGCATCAACAGAAATATTAAATTTTCCAGTTTCATTATCAAATTTAGGATAAAAATTAAGAATACCACTAGTAGAATTTCCTCTATCTAAAGAATCATTCCAAAAAATCCAATGAAAAAAATCCTTGGTTTTTGAAGGATCCACACTCCAGATTATTGGTTCTCCACCCCCCCCATCTGTAAGGCTAAATTTTAATGAATCATTTTCAGGATCTGTCACATTTGCAGTAAAATTATAACTAAAAAAAGTATCTTCATTAAATGATGAATTAGTTCCATAAATATCCCATTGAGGTGCCTCTGCAGAAATCAAAACCATTAACAAAATAGCAATAAACAAAGTTGCTAAAATAAAAATTAAATCTAACTTAGCGTTTTTATTCATTTCTTCACCCCTTGCTTACGCAAAAATTCATAAACTGCTAAATCAATAAATTGTTTTTTATTTACAAATTTAAATTTATTCTCGTCTTTATTTACAAATTGTTCTACTTTTTTTAATAAAGACAAATCTATTTTTACAACTGCTCCCCTCTCTTTTTTTGTTTTTGCCATTTTTTCTTTCAGCGTTTATCTGATATCAGAAGTCAGAAATCCGATGTCAAATACAGGTTACTTAAAGTTACTTATCAATACTATTAGTTACTCAAAGTTACTATTTAAATCCTTCTCTCTTGACATCCGATTTCAGATATCAAACCTCTGACCCTCTCTCCTCAAATTTACAAATTGCTTATATAATAAATTGACATTTTTATCTGTTACAAAATCGTGATGTCTAAATCCTCCACCAAAAGTTTTAGGAATATGCATTAATTCATGAATTATTACTTTAGTTTGCTCTTCAAAACTCAATTTATCAAATCTTTCAGACAAAAATTCAAGAGGATAAAACGCTTTAACCTCCAATGCCATTTGCATAAGTTTTCCTAAAGCATGACATCTTGCAATCGTTCTCTTCGACGATGTTCCAAAACTTCTGAAACATTTAACTCTATCCATATTAACATGTGGAAAAAGAATTTCAGAAATTTCTCTAGCAATTTTTTGCAAATCTTCAGCAAATTCATAACGCATAAAACAAAAAAATAAGATAAGTTTATATAACTTTTTGCAAAATATAATATAAAGGTATTCAATACATCGCAATGCCTATGCGTAATGGCTATGATAACAAAAATAAAATCAAATGTTTGGAGATTCTCATTTTCAAGTTTCGGTTCATATGTTTACTTAATAAAACTAAAAGATAAAAATATCTTAATTGATACTGGTTCTCCTGAAAATATCGTAGAATTAGAAAATGATTTAAAAAAACTAAATCTTTCAGCAGAAGATATTAATATTGTAATTTTAACACATAATCATTGGGACCACATAGGAGGAATTACGCTTTTTCTCAACGCTGAATTTTATGCAAGTAAAAAAGATTTTGGAGAAAATCTAAAAGACATTCATAAATTAAATATTCCAGAGTTCAAAATAATAGACACACCAGGGCATTCAAAAGGAGGAATCTGCATTTTATACAATGACATTTTATTTTCAGGGGACACTTTATTTAATAGAGGAACAATAGGAAGAACAGATTTGCCAGGAAGTTCTGAAAAAGAAATGAAAGAATCTTTAGAAAAATTAAGTAAAATCAAATACAAAATTCTTTGTCCTGGGCATGGAAATTAGCTAAACTCAAAATCCCAAAATCCTAATCTACCTTTTGCTTCAACAGGTTTAATTCTTTTTATATTTTCTAAAATAAATCCATAACACCCCCAATCAGAATCAGCTAAATGTTTATTTTTATCTTTCTTGTGTTCTTCTTTATCATTATATTTTTTAACATCTACTAACTTTGCCTTGCCCACTATAAAACCACAAGGCAATTCATTAAATCCAAATTTTTCCATTGCATTTTTATCAGGAATTTTTGAAGCATGAATTAAAAATTCTCCACGAAATTTAGTATTCCATTTTCGCAATTCAATTATCTTTTTACCAGACACAACAAGTTCTGCAAATGGTTGTTTTAATGACAAAACTTTCATTCCAAAACCTCAACAATTTTATTTCTAGAAGTAAACCCAGAAGTTATCTTAATCTGTTTTCCAAAATATTTTCCTAAGAATTTTTCTAAATATTTATTTGCCTTTCCATCAACTGCTTTTTCTTTTATCCAAACTTCAAATTCTCCTTCTCTAATCTTTTCAATTTTTTCCTGAGAAGAATTTGTATGAACTTTAATTTTTATTTTCATTATTAATAATATTATTTCCCTTTCTTATAAACTTCCTCAATATACTCATCAACATCACTAATTTTCTTAAAAGTAAATTTCTCCTCATAATTATTATAAAATAAACACTCGTCTTGATTATACTCTTTACAAATAGTTGGTCTTTTATTATAAATCTTGCACTCATTATTCTTGCCTAAAAATTCGCAAGGAGTCAAAAACTCAATATGCCATTTATCATCCTCATCAATATAAACATTAATATTTTTATGTGCAACATACCAACGAATATTTTCA
>JAUVHP010000054.1 GCA_030593225.1 archaeon | reverse complement strand
TCTGCCTTCTCTAAAAAATTTAATGCTTTTTTTGAAAGTTTAACTTGCATTTCTTAATTTTTCTAAATCTTCAAGAGAGAATACTTCTCCTTTTTTATGTTCTTCTAAAGCTTCATCTAAATCAGCTTCTTCTTCTGGGGTTAAAAAAGAATCTTCCAAATGTTCTTGAATTGCAAATACTGTTTTTTTCAAAATCTCCACATTCTCATTCACACTCTCTAAAGTTATTTGTTCCATTCTTTTTTTATTTCTCTAAGATATTTAAAACTTCCTCCCTTTCAACTATTTTTGAATTTTTTTTATTTTTCATTTTATTTCAATCCCTTTTTTAACTGCTAAATTAACAATAGTTACACCTTTTTTTAATTTATTAAATTCTTCAGGAGTATAACAAAGAAAATCAACAGGATAATCAACATTCCAATAATTATAAAGTTGAGAACCTCTTTCAAAAAAATCTTTATCTTTAAATTCCGAACTCACAATAATTAAATCAAAATCACTATATCTTTGAGGTTTGCCCCAAGCCCGAGAACCAAATAAAATTAATTTATTTACAACTATTTTTTCACTTAATTTTCTTTTAAATATTTTTAATAAGTTTAGATGATTTTTTCTACCCATTCTATAACCTCTCTTGTTTGATTTATATAATTATCAACTTCATTCATATTAATTTTAATATCTTCCAAATCTGGATATCTGTTCCTAGAATAAGCCAAAGTTATTTTTTCACAATAATTTATTAATTTACTTGGCATATTTACTAGTTTACCTAAAATAATTAAATCATGAGTTCTAATTAATTCTTTTTTTCTTTTTATCAAAATTGCTTTTAATGCTTTTTCAACAGATTGTTGTAAAAAGAAAAGTCCATCTTCAATTCTTTTTCCATCTATAAGATAATTTGCAGTACTAAAATCTCTTTTAGCATGCTCTAACCATTTTTTATACTCAATCACACCTTTTTCATTTTTCATTTAATCAAACCCCAAATAATTTTTAATTATATCTATTATTTTATTATCATTATCTCCACTTAATTTACCTTGACAATCTCCTAAAGAAGCACAATATTTATTTTGTGCCTCTCCCCATGAAGGTATATAATCTCCCCATGAAGATATAGAACTTTCACCTCCAGTAAAACATTCTTCTCCATCTATTTGTTTGTATCCTTTACCTTGCAATTCATCTCCCAAACTTTTTTCATAATGTGCAATGCAACTTGTACTTGCCAAAGAACAAATAGCTAATATTTCTTCGTCTTCTTCTGATTCTTCTTCATCAGACCAAAATTTAAATCCAGGAGAAATTAAAGGAACACATCTTTCTAATATTTCTCCATCTCCCATCTCTTCGTTTATCCATTGACAATCTCTTATAGAAGAATCTTCGCAATCATCTTCATCTGTCTGAGCAACACAATCTTGCCAAGCATTGACTCTGCAAATAGCTGATTTAAATGTTTGACCCTCTCCATATCCTCTTTCTGATTGAATGCAAACCTCTGCTCTTCTGTCAGCACACGGCTCAATAGTAACATCTCCATTATAACATACCATTCTAAAAAATCTACTTCCAGGAAGATTATTTTCTGTATTCTCTGATGAGCTACTTTGTCCTGAAATCACCCCATCTATAATCTCTAAAAAAGTTGCCCCTTTCACAATCTCAGAACTTGCACACCAGGTCTCTCCATGTAAATATTCTTCTTCTCCGTTGCCATTATCAAATTTACAACCCAAGTCCCTGCAAATATTATCTCCATATTTTAGATTTATAGGGCGGTCTTTATTTTTATCATAAGATTTGCAAGTGTGCCCTTCAAAATAATCACAATTTCCACACTCAGCTTTATTAATTCCTATTCCTGCTCCACAATCAGGGGCTGTTATATATGTCCAATAATTTTCTTCTCCTTGATCCATTAGAACTTGCCCCTCAGCTTCTTGAATTTTTCCACTATCATAAACATTTGCAACATTATCACAGCTGTCTAAAAAGAAAACTTCGTCCCTTCCTTCTACACAAGTTGTTTTTCCTGTGGGGGCACAATTAGTTGCAAGTGCAATTGCTGTACATAAAAATCCTTCGTGAAATTCAGCTTCACTAATGGTCTGGCATTCTGACCTAGTTGTCATTTTACAAGTTGTATATAATTCTCTTTCAAATACACAAGCACCTTTTACATCTGGAAAAGCACTTGCAATACATGTCATTTCATTTTGAATATTTTGTTGAAAGTGTGTGTCAATTGAATATAAAG
The DNA here is from genome assembly GCA_030593225.1 of archaeon. Lineage (GTDB taxonomy): Archaea > Nanobdellota > Nanobdellia > Pacearchaeales > GW2011-AR1 > JAUVHP01. The sequence continues at coordinate 4,836 of JAUVHP010000054.1, read as the reverse complement.
AAGCAAAACTTTTACATTTTGTCTGTGTAACAAAAGCTGCTTGGTCTCCAATAAAACAACAACCTAATTGACATTGAGGAATATTTTCTGGACTATCTTGAATCCAAAAACCAAAATCAGAATCACATCTTAATCTAGGTGTATTTTCAATACAATCTCCATCTATTTTATTCACACATGTTCCTAATGCACAATATGAAGTAGAAGAACAAGCAGTTTGCACTTTTGAACATTCTCCATCTCCATCTTTTCCACAACCTGTAGTAGCACATTCATTTTCACTAGAATCAATACACCAAGATCCTGTATTTGTTTTTTCACAACAATAAGAAATTGTTCCAAAAACACTCCCTGCCAAAAAAATCCCAATTAAGAAAATCATTCCAAACATAAATATTTTATTTTTCATTTTATTTCAATACCTTCTTTAATTGCCTCACTAACAATACTAATTCTATTTTTTTTCTTTTCAAATTCTTTAGGAGTGTAACAAAGAAAATCAACAGCATAATCTAAATTCCAATAACTCCTCATCTTTTTTACCCTCTCAAAAAAATCCATTTTTTCAAAATCTGGAGCCACAACAATCAAATCAATATCACTATCTTCTGTTGCCTCTCCAGTTGCCTGACTTCCAAATAAAATAATTCTTTGCAAATTAATATCTTTTATTTTTAATATAAATTTTTTTATTAATTTCACAATTTCTTTTTTACCCATTTTAAGATTTCCTCAACCCATTTAATTAAATTTTTAATATCATTTTTTAAATTCAATTTTCCATCTGCATCAGGATATCTATTAAACATATATGCAGGATTTAATTCATTACAAAAATTTTGAATTTCTTTTGGCGTACCAATTAATTCAGAAAGCTTAACTAAATCGTGTGTCTTAACCAATTTTTTTTGTTCTTTAATTAAAACAGCTTTCAAAGCTTTTTCAGCAGATTGTTGCAATAAAAAAGCACCTATTTCCAGATAGCCCCCACTAATACTATGTTTAGCACCCTCTAAATCTTTCTCTGCATATTCTAACCATTCTTCATATTCTTTCATTTTATCTCAATACCTTCTTTAATTGCCTTACTAACAATACTAATTTGATTTTTCTTTTTTTCAAATTCTTCTGGAGTATAACAAAAAACTTCTAAATCAATATCTTCATCCCATTCTCCAATAATCGCAGGAATTCTTTTTCTAAAATTTAATTCTGAAAAATCAGGAGATACAACAATTAAATCTACATCACTTTCCATTTTCCAATTATCTTTTGCACGACTGCCAAAAAGAATTGATTTTTCTATTTCAAATTTCTTTCCAATTTTTTTCAAATATTTTTTAAGCACTTTCATTACTTTTTCATTGGTATATTTACCCATTTTAAAATTTCTTTTGAGTCATTTAATTTTTTTTGAGCGTCATCTTTATCATAAAGTTCATAAGGAACATCTTCACTTACATCAGGATATCTTGTAAGATAATATTCAGGAGAAATATCTTTCAAAATTTTTTCATATTTTTTTGGAATTTTTGCAATTCTTCCCAATTTTATTAGTGAATGTATATGTAGGGGAGTTTCTCTTTTTGTTAAAATTATATAACCTTTCAAAGATTTTTCAATTGCTTGCTGACACCAAAAAACAGATGCATAATAATCTCCACTTTTCAAACTATTATCTGCTGTTTTTAAATCAGCGTTTGCCTGTTTCCATAAATTTTTTATTTCTTCCCTTATATTTTTCATTCTCTAATCGCTCCTGATGTAATTCCTGAAATTCCATAGCCCGAAGGCCAAATATAACTTCGTGACGCAAATTGAAACTTCTCTCCAGTGTCTCTGTTAGTTAAAATATAAACTGTTGTTCCATCTCCTTGCTTTTTCTTTTCAACTTTTAAATCATGATAAAAATTCATATAAGTTGTTGTTTCGCTATCTCCATATTTTGTTTCAAAGTTTAATATACTAATTGCAATGCTAACTAATTCATAAAGATTATTATTAATGACTATACTAAATTCTTTGTATCTTTCTGAGTCCTCTTTTGTTAAAGTTAATGTATGATTAAAATTAGCAACAACTCTTTCTGGAAATAATCTAAATGTTTCTTCTCCTAAATTTAATTTAACATTATACCCTCGCCTTTCATAACTTTTTTTCATTTCTTCAAAACACTCTCTTGATAATTCATTCACACTTTCTTTTAATTCATCTTCAATATGTTGTCTTAAAAACGGTTGTTGCATAACACAAGGTTCGTAATATGAATTTGTATAACATAAATATTCTACCTTCTCGTTGTTATACAAAAAATAATGTTCTGGATTTAAACTCCCTCCTTGCAAAGACAATAATTCTACATTTTCATTTATTTTATCTTCAAGACATAACTGAATAAATTCTGTTGGGTTTTTTGCACCACCTCCTAAAGTTATTTTTAACTGAGGATAAAACATATAAATTACAACACTAAATACTACCACAACTATTGCAAGAATAATAAATAATGTAACCTGCCCCTTGTAAGCATTTTTGGAAAAAATGCTTCGGGGTACGCCAATGGTGGTGTGTCCCCTTTTCATAAAAATTTTTTCACCCATTTTATATTTTCTCTAAGGTATTTTTGTTTATAAATATTTTTAATAATTTATTTAATTTCTTTTGAAAGTTTGATATTGAAAATCAGAAATTAGTTAGAAATTTAACAGATTATAGAAATGTTTAAAAGTAGTAAATTGTTGTAATTTACAATAAAATGGTAAAAGCGACTTTTGAAATTCCAGAAAGAGAAAATCGAATATTAAATATAATAAAAGGGCAACATGGATTTAGCACCAAAGAAGAAGCATGCGTTTTTATTATTGGTGCACATGAACAAATTTTAGAGCCACAACTTAGACCATCGTTTATTAAAGAAATGAAAAAAATTGAGAAAGAAAAAGGAATCTCTTTCAAAGACATTAATGAATTAAGAAAATTAACTGGGGAATAAAATGTATCAATATGAGATAAAATCAGTTCTTCAAAAAATAATCTTAAAATTATATAAAAAAGATAAACAAACAAGAGAAAGATTAATTAAAAAAATTGAGGAAATAATTAGTTCAAAAGATGTTGAACACTACAAAAATTTAAGATACCCCTTACAGCATTTAAAGAGGGTACAAATTGGAGAGAAAGTTTTAATCTTTAAGTTTAATAAAAAAAATAATATAATCTCATTTGAAAATTTCAAACATCACGATAAAATTTATCAATAGATGACTTTAAAAAATTCGGTTTTCTGAAACCAATAGAATAAAATAAAATCTCAAAATACACTCGGAATAATTGAAACACATGTTCCAACATTCTCAAGAATATCAACACATTGAATATGATATGTTTTATCTGAGTCCCATTCAACATAATGTTCAATTGTTACATCAAATTTAGGGTCCATTAACGCAGTAGTGTCGCCAGTATCAACATCGCAATTTATACTTTCAGTATCATAATAACATCTTGAAGGTTCGTGTGTTGTAATCACCAAAGAACTTCCTGAATTATAAATTGTGGCAATTTCTGGAGCAATATTATCAACATCTAATTCAAATTCTATATTTCCATGAGCTTCATTTCCAACATAATCTTCACATCTAATTGGAATACTATAATCTCCACTTTCTAAATATAATTTTTCTTGGGTGTGAATTGTAGAATCTGTTTCAAAAAAATCATGTTCTTTATTATATGCAAAAGAATCACTCCAATAACATTTTGCAACACCAGTTCCATCTGCCCCTCCAGAAGTAATTACACTTATAGTTACTTCAGAAATTCCATCAAAACTACTAACTTGATAATACCCAGAGGGCTGAGTTGAAACAATTTTTAATTCACTTATCGAAGGAGAAATTGTATATTCTTTATAATAAGTCATAAGATTTCCACTAGTATCATTGCATTTAAAATAAAGTTTATTTTCTTGTTCTGTTAGCCCAGTTATTTCATTCAAAAGATTACTACATTTATATTCTATTTGGGGATTTGTAGAACTAGGACAAGATAATTCAATCATATCTTCATAAAGAATATTATTTGTATAACTATATTTACAAGATGCTACTTGTTCATTAGTATAAACTTTAAGATTATCTAAGGTAGTGCTGCCATATTTTAAATATCCATTATTTGCAGGTTCAAATCTTTCTATAATTGGGGGGCGAGTATCTGGGGTCGGCTCTATACAAAATTTTACAATATATTCATTTACATTTGACCTCCCTTCGTGATTTTCACATCTTACATATAAATTTAAATTTCCATCTTCTTCTACATATCTACTTTCATAAGAAGGAAGTCTTATACTAAAATTATGCGTCTTTGTCCAAGCCATTCCTGAATTTGGTCTATTAGTCCAAGTATCTCTATACTCATTATAATTTGCAAATTCATATCCCCACACACATCTAGCATATTTATTTTCTTCATCTTTGTCTGTAATTAAAGAAAAATCAATAAGAGTATTTCCTGCAATACATTTAGTCCAATCTACATTATTGTTAGATTCATTAGTAATTGAAACCCCATAATTATTAGAATTTTCTGCACCAGTAAATCCTCCTTCAACACTCTTAAATTCAATTATAGGTTCAGTAGGATCAGAATCTGTTTTAACACAAATTGGTTCTTCTGTTCCAAAAATATCTTCTAAGACCATACAATTTTTTCCCAAACTCCAACATTTATATGCTGTGCAAGGCAAATCCCCTTCATTACATTTTTCACAATCCTGACTTCTAGAAGGGGGTTCCCATGGTTCACAAGAAAAAATAATTTCTGATAATTCTATTT
>JAUVHP010000049.1 GCA_030593225.1 archaeon | reverse complement strand
TTAGATTAGAATCCACAAAACAAGATTTGTATGACAGAACTTTAGCTTATATTTTTTTGAAAAATAAAGATATTAATTTAAAAATTGTAGAAAACGGATTTGCAAATCCTTATTTTCCAGAGGGTAAACAAAAATATTATTCTGAATTTCAAAATGCTTGGGAAAAATGCATTGGCGAAAATTTAAACATCTGCGAAAAATCAAAAAACAAATGTGCTGATTGCATTGAACTAAAAAATTTTAATTATAAAACAGAAGAAATAATTTTTTACAATAAATGCGATTTTAATTGCGATTTAACAAACTGGGAAATAAAAGACGAAGGAAGAAAAAAATTTATTTTTCCAGAATTTATTTTGTCGCAAGAAAAAGATGTAAAAATTTTAGTTGAAGAAGGAGCAAACACAAATGATAAATTATTTTGGGAAAGAAAAACTTATGTTTGGACAAAATCAGGAGACACTTTATTTCTTAGGGACGAAAATTATGGATTAGTTTTGTGGAAAAATTATTGATTATTTTATAATCTTTCAGACCCATTTCCACAAATGGTTTGTGAATTGTAGTTTGAAAATAATGCCTGAATTATTGTTCCAGAATTTCCCTTGTTTTGTTTAAGAATTTAATTGTTTTTTTTAAAAGTTCTTCAGCTTCTTTTTTATTAAATTCTTCGCTTATTCCGTAAGATGCTGTTTCTCTTTTTTCTTTTGCATAAGCAAAATAATTAACTTCCTCTTTTTCTAGAGAAGACTTAGAAACAAGTTCTATTTCTTTTATTCCTAAAACTTTTTTCTGACAATAATAAAACTTAATTAATGTGCAAAGTGTTGCCAGATGATTTTTAGAGGAGAAACCTTTTTTTGTGATTAATGCTAATGTTGAATGGTAAATTGTATAATAACATCCCACAATTATCCAATCGTAAAATTTTTTGTTGTCATTAAGAAAGTTAATGAATTTTAAATTATACTCTGCTTTTTTAAGGTGGGAGATTGGAAGATAATTTTTTTCTTTTTCAATCGTTATTATCTCTTTTTTCAAATAAAAATTAAAGCTATTCTCTAACTTATTTTCTTTTTCAAGCCAAATTCTCCAATTAAATCTTTTCTGCATTGTAAAAATAATCCTCTCCAACTAAGGGGTAACCTGTTTTAAGAATATGTATTAAAGATTCATTTTGTGAATTTAATTCTTTTAATTTAATTGATGTAATATTAAGCTTAACTCCGTAATTTTTTGATATCTCTTCAATTTTTTCTTCGGCTTTTAATGAATTAAAAAATAAAAGGTCTATATCACTTTGTGTTTTATAGTTTCCTTTTGAATATGAGCCAAATAAAATTGCAAGTTTTGGTTTCAATAAATAAATTGATTCTGAAATACTTTTTTTAATATCAAATGGCAGTTTTTCAAATTTATTTTTGTTTATTAAATTTAATATAGAAATTAAAATATTATTTGAATAATTTAGGGAATAGAAAGTATTTGATTTATTTGCTTTTTTAATTAATAGTTTGTTAAATGTAAGTATTTTGAGATTTTTCAAAAGATTATTTTTGCTTTTTATTTTAGTTTTTTCATAAATTTCATTAAAGTATAATTTTCCATTTTTTAATGATTCTATGATTTTTATTGTGTTCTTGTTTAGATAGTCCATTTTTAATACTAATTAGTATTCTTTTAATACTTTATAAATGTTTTATTTCAAATATTTACCAAAACAGCAAAATTTAAAATTCAAATTATGGATTGGTTTTATTCAAGAATTATTAATTAAATTTATCGCCCAAAATCATTTAAAGAAAAAATACTCAACTGCCCAAAATAACATATTTTACTAAAAATTATCGATTTTACTATGAAAAGTAACCGCCCAAAAGATTAGATTATATTCTTTCAGATTTATTTCCACAAATAGTTTGTGAATTATAATTAGAAAATAATGCTTGGGCGATTGCTATAGAATCTTCTTCATTTTCTTTTAACACTTTTTTCATATTTTTTAAAATTTGTTTTTTTGATTTTACACTTGATTCTTTTGCAGTATTTCCTTTTAGAATAGAGATTGGAACTAAATTTGAGGGGTTTAGGAATAATTTTGCTCTTGGGTCTGAGAGTGGATTATGATATTTTTCTGGATCTGCATAAAAATTGAATGGTTCATTATATCCTATAAAACAACCTTTATTTTTTGATATTTCTTTTCCTAAAGTGTGAGCGGCTTCGCAGGCCCTAGAATAAATTATTTTGTTTTTTAATAATTTTGAATTTTCTTTTGATATGATTATTTCGTCTTTGTGTCCTTCTATTTTGGTTTTTGAACCATGCCCATTAAACATAATTAATTTGTGATTTAATTTTTTTAGAACCTTTTCAGTGTTTTCTTTATTCACAGATTTATCTTTTAATTCTTTTACTGGAATTGATTTTTCCTTTGCAAAATTAATTATTTCTTTTGAGAATTCAGAAAAATATTCAGTGACTACATCAAATCTAGGTAATGTTATTATTAAGCCCTTTGTCATTTTAGACAGTGTTTAATAATTCAACTAATTTTCCACTTGAGACTGCTTGTAAGAAATTCATTTGATTTTTTATTATAGTGTTCCCAATTAAGTCACCATTTTTTACATGAGATATCATTTCGTCTCTTGTTATTCCTCCATTTCCACCAACAAATAATTTTAAATCAGAAGGGAGGGTTGATTCTATTCTCGCAATAACTAATTCCTTTATGTTTTCATTGTATTTTTGTTTCATATTAATTTTAATTGATTCAATGCTTTTAAAATTTTATCTCCTAGTTCTGTTTTTTCTTTTATTTCATAAAATGCAGTTTGCCAAGAATACATTTCTTTGTCTATAATTACTATTATATCTTTTCTTAAATTCTGAGGAACATTTGCATAAGAAGAAATAAATTTTGATCTAAGAATATCTAAATTAATCATAACAAAATAATGTTTATGTTATTTATATAATTTGGGAATTTATCTTAAAAAATTTCTTTAGATTAATTTTGTGGAAAAATTATTAAAATAAGATGGAAGAATAAAACCGAAATTCCATTCTTCCAATATTTAACCGAAGTTAAATAATCTAACCGAAGTTAGACATAATTGTTAAGAGATTGTTGTTTAAATATCTTTTTGTTTTTAAGAGACGAAAATTATGGATTAATTTTGTGAGAAGTTATTGAATAGTTAATTTAGGTTGAAAAGTAATTTCCATTAAAGTTAAAATTATTTATATTTTCTACATGTAGTTAATACTCTTTGAACATCCTTTTTTTCGGGAATTATTGCCTTGTAAAAAGAATCACATTTTACTGTTCCCCAATCTTCAACTTCGTAACTACTTCCAGAGTTAATTGGAAAAGGCACACCAGATATTAGCAATGGAAATACAAAAAATAATCTTTTGCCAAAAAATCCTGCCTGCCCATCTTTAGATTTCAAAATATTTTTTCTTCCAAGTTTATTTATTTTAGAAAAATATTCATCTTTTTTAGGCATCCAAACTTGCATTCTTGTTTCCATATAATTTTCGCAAAAAGCTTGTATAAAATATCCTTCTTTAGTTACAAACCATTTATTAGATTTGATTTCAGATATATCTTTTTTAACTTGTGATTTTCTAAAACGAATCGCAACTCTTTCCAATTCTTCATAAGTAGTCCCAACTTTTGAGAATTTTTCTTTTATTCTGTTTAATTTAGAAATTGTTTTGAGCATATTTTTTGGCAGAAATAACTTTAATTGAGAGAAAAAGAAATCTTTAAGAGGTGAAGGAATTTTATTCCAAAAACTTTTTCTTATCATTTTTAATTCTTTTTTAGATAGCAGTTGCCTGGCTGTAAGCTGGAAATCTTCAGGCATAGATTCATATTTCATATTCATAGTTATTGCCCATATTAAACTCTGAATGTCTCTTTGAGAAATTTTGGGAGAGGTTAACGAATTTTTAATTATGGTTTTAATAACTTCACTTTGTTTTCCTTTAAGTGGTGTAATTGAAGAGCCGTATTCAGCCCAAGGACTGCATTTTCCAGTATCTAAACAAAAACTTTGCAGATGAAATTCATATAAACCTGGTTTAAGAAAAACCTTTCCATCTTGTGCTAATTTGTCCATAATTTTATCAGATACTTTTTGAGGATGGAATTTTACATCACTACTAAAATGAGGAAGTGAATCATTAATTGGAGTGCTTATTAGTTTTCTTCTTTCAGCAAAACCTACAATTAATAAAATAATTAATTTATACTTCCAAATAAAAATCAACAAAATTATAATTGAAATGAGAACTAAAATATATATTAACATAATTACCCCTTATTTATATAAAAATTTTGATATTTAAATATTTAATCTTTTTCTTAAACCAAAGTAATAACAAATCAGTATTTTTCAAGGACGATAAAATATATAAAATTACTTAATTATATTTAGTCATCAACTAAAAGTATCAAATTATGACAATAATGTTTTTAAAGAATTTTTTATTCAATTTCATAATGGTGAGTAAAAATATTTATTATTCTGATTGTGTTAATATTTATTATCCTAATAAGGATAATTTCTATAGAGTTAAAAGGAGGTTTAAATAAAAAAATATGAAAAAAAATTTAATATTAAGTTTTTTAGTGATGACAAGTTTATTGATGCTTGGGGGGGGGGTTGGTTAATGCTACGATAAATAGCATAAATGTAATTTCTCCTAATGGTGGAGAATATTTGAGTGGAACTCAAGAGATTACTTGGAATTGGGAAGGAAATGATTCTAGCGATATGGTTGATATTGTTTATTCAACAGATGGTTTTGTATCCTCTCAAAAGATTATTGATACTGGTGTTGAAGTTGGTTCTTTGTCTTTTTTATGGAATACAGATATAGATAAATTTTTAGATATGGATGATTATAAAATAAGACTTATTGATAAGAAAGGATTGTTATATGATACCTCTGATGGAACTTTTACAATAGATAACACTAATCCTATTGTAACTATTGACTCTGTAACTCCTTTAACTAAAAATGATATTATTGTGATTACAGGAACTTTTACTGAAGTTAATCTTGAAACAATTATAGTAAATGATGTTGTTGCAACTCTTGAAACAGGAACATATTCTGCTGAAATTAATTTGGAAGAAGGTTCTAATACTATAACTGTTGTTGCAACAGATAAAGCTGGAAATATTGGACAATCTACAGAAACAATTGTGCTTGATACAATAGCTCCTGAAACAACAGATAATTCAATTAGTTATCCTAATTGGTTTAATTCAGATGTAACTATTACACTCTCTTGCGTAGATTACGATAAAACATATTATTGTGTTGATAAAGATAATGGATGTACTCCAACAATAGAAGGAAATTCTGTTATAGTGAGTGCAGAAGGAGAAAATTACATTAGATATTATTCAGTTGATTTGGCTGGAAATAAGGAAGTTGTAAAGTCTGCAACAAATACTATAAAGATTGATAAAATTGAACCTGTTATAACTATTGATGATATAACCCTTTTTACTAATATCGATACGCAAACAATTACATTTAGTATTGATGAATTAAATCTTTTTGAAATTAATGTAAATGAAATTAATGTAAATGTAATTGAGAAAAATACTTATTCAGTTACAATTAATTTAGTAGAAGGTGAAAATAAGATAACTATTGTTGCGACTGATTTGGCTGGAAATATTGGACAATCTACAGAAACAATTGTGCTTGATGTAATAGCTCCAAAAATAAGTTCTTATGAAATAACAAATCCTGTTTTTTCTCCAAATGATGATGGAGTGAAAGATAATGTTACAATTGATTTAAGATTTTCTGAAGAAGTTGATTGGAGTATCCAAATTTTGGACGAGAATGATGTAGTTTATTCTTGGGAAGGATTATCAACAAACCCTCACAAAAAAGTATGGCGTGGTAAAGATAATTCTGGTGTTTTTGTTTCTGATGGTACTTATGCAATAAAAGTAACTATTGAAGATAAAGCTGGAAATCAATTCATTGATGAATCAAGAACAATAACTTTAGATACAACAGCTCCAATAATAGAAGAAATAGAAGGAAATGTTGTAATAGAATTTGGTGAAGATGTAACTATTTGTGCTACAATAATTGGGGCTACAATTGTAGATTATTATTTAGAAGATTTTTCAGGAGGTATGCAAGGAAATAATAATGAGTATTGTGCAACAATTTCTGAATTAAATGAAAATCAAGAATATTATATAACAGCAACAGATGGCGTAGGAAATGTTTGGACAAGTGACTCCTACACAATTGAAGTTGCTGATTTTAAGATAGCTCTTCAAGAAGGATGGAACTTGATTTCAATTCCATTAGTTCCTGAAAATGATGATACATCTATTGATACTATTTTAAGTGATGTTAGTGAAAATGTGGATGTTGTTTGGGCATATACTTATGATGAGGTTTTAGGTAAAAATACATGGCGTTATTATGATGACGAAACAGGAAATTTAGATAAAATTATTCCTGGTTATGGATATTACATCAAGATGGGTAGTGAAGATATCCTTTATCTTAATGGAAAAAGAATGTATGGCAATGATGATAATATTGCTCCAAAACCACTTGTAGTTACTTTAACTCCAAGTTGGAATTTGATTGGACATTATGGATTAATTGAAGATATTTCAAAGAGTTCAGCTTTAGATACTCTTAGTGGTAGCGATTCAACTATTTTAGATAAAGATGGATATTCTATTGCAGATGAGGAGCCATTAAATCCAAAACAAGGTTACTGGTTGTTTTTAACAGGAACAGATAATTTAGATTATGCACCTTCAGAAGAAGCATATAGTCAATAGTTTTAATTTCTTTTTTCTTTTTATTTTTTTTATTTTTTATTCTCAGTGATAACTAAAGTGTATTTGTTATTATAATAATATTTTTAAAAGGAATTAATATCTAAATTTATGAAAAAAATAATTTTATTAATGTCTATATTATTCTTAACAAGTTTTATTTCTGCAATTTCTTATCCAGAAGGTTTTAATGGAAATATTATTATAAATGGTGGGGGAAATGTAGAAGGAAAAACACTTGTGGGTTATCTTGATGGAAATATTGCAGGAACAACAATTCTCCACGATAATATATTTGATATTGTGATTACAGACGAAATAGGAAATGGCGGAGAAATTGAATTTTATATTGGAACTAAAAAAGCAGATGAAACTTTCACATTCAGCACATTTGAAGTTGTTACAACTAGTTTAACTTTTACAATTCAATTTAATGAAGATATTGAAGAATTCTGCGGAGACAACATTTGCAATAATGGAGAAACATGTTCAAGCTGTTCAAATGATTGCGGGGCTTGTTCTCAAGAAAGTTCTTCTTCTAGCAGTGGAGGGGGAAGTAGTGGAGGAGGAAGTTCAAATCCAAAAACATTAATTTCAAGCCCAATTAATAACCAAGATAATGGAGCAGAAAATGAAGTTATAGATTTAAGTATTGATAATTTAAACAAAAAAGAAAAATCCTCCTCAACAAGTTTTCTAACAGGAGCAGTAACAGGTGTAACAGAATTTGTAAAATCTCCTAAAAAAGTTGCAGTAAGTTTTATAGGAATGATTGGAATTTTAACCATGTTTATCGTCGTTAAAAATCAGAGATTAAAAAAAGTATAAATGATTCTGTTTGAAAACTATTAATTAATCTCTATGTATTTGCAATTCTATAAATTCTATAATCTCTTTTTTAAACTTTGTATTCAATGAAATTGCTTTGTAGTTTGGTTTTTTATGAAAAATAATCCAATTTAATCCAATCAATTCTTTTATTATTTGATTCAAATTCGGAAATCGTTTGAAATGTTCTAATCTATCATAACAACCACCCCAATTATTTTTCCTTGTTAGCTTCCTCATAATCTGAGCTTTCTCTAAATCTATTGACATTAATTATTCAATTTAATATTTATTTTAAATGTTTCTATTATTGAAATGTTTATATGTAAGTTGGAAACATTTAAAAAGTATGAAAGTCACACTTTAAAACAAACGAAACAACGAAACAACGAAACAACGAAACAACGAAACAACGAAACAACGAAACAACGAAACAACGAAACAATGAAACAAAAAGAAAACAAATCTATATTTTTAGAATGCTTTGGAGATACTCCACAATTAAGAGTTTTTGATTTTTTAATTG
>JAUVHP010000082.1 GCA_030593225.1 archaeon | reverse complement strand
AATTTGTTTTGATTCGGAGGGTTTCTGAAAATGTGCTAACGTTGTTAGAAAAGCAATATTGTTTTTATTTCTCATATATCTATCTCAAAAAGTGTTCTTCCACACCCAAAATCAGGGGCTATGAACATATTATTTTCTTTTTCAAATATTATAGTCGTCAATAGGGTTCTCAAAATTTCTAAAATCATTCTCTGAGATTTCATTATTAACATTATTGGATTCTTTCAGGAAATTCCTTTACCTGTTTATAAGGGAAATCTTTCCATTTCCTGAATAGGATGAAAAACAGATTGACACTATTTTTAGGTTTACTGTTCATTTTTGTATAAATATATAAAACTCTTACTGCATATGAAATAAAATGCATATCTATTTTTTACAGATTGTTGAACTAAAGCTACCCAGCTTCGGCGGGGTTTAGTTCAACAAAAAGTACATATTCGGCTACCGCCGAAAACGATACTTAAGTGTTGTGCCCAGTTGATTTTATAATCCACAATCCATCAGATTTATTCTTTATGGCAATGTATAAATCATCAATGTTTACTTTGCGTACACCATAATTACGAGGGCCTGGGTCAAGATATAACAAATTTTCCCCTTCTAGTTTTAATAATAATCCAACATGCCCAATACTATAGGAATCAGGAATATTATTTAATCTTCCATAATCAAAACCAAATACAACATCAAATTCATCAGATATACTTTTTAAGGTTAATTCAAATCTATAATCAGCAATCTCCCTAATAGAAATATATTCCTCCACTAAATTAATTCTTTCTTTTTTGAAAAAAGTATTAAGGGAATCATATTCAAGTTTAACGCCCCAATCATTAGGATTATCTGAATAAGTGATATTATTAATCTTCTTAAAAACTTTGGCCGTTTTAGGCACTGTTAAACCAAATTCATTAATTATGTCATATTGGCTATATTTTTTGTAATTATTTCTGATTAATATTGCTTCTAAAACTGCACCGATACAACAAAAATCATCAGCTTTTATGTTAGTGTATCCCCTCATTTAATATAGTAATCAAATGTTATTTTAGTCCACATTTCCATTCCTTCATAAAATTCAGCTAAATCAGGTTTATCAATCCAATCTGCTGTCATCTTATCCGTTTCATTAATAACAACATCTTTATTTGATACATGGATATTATATAAAAGCCCTATATGAACACTGCCAACCGAAATTGTATCATCATTTATAAAGCCAATAAATTCTATATCCTCTATTAAACAACCATTTAATAGTTTGACCTCTTCAAATAATTCTCTTTTTAATTCATTAATTAGATACTGTTCTTTCGATTCCTTTGAGTTGCTAGGGTTCATATGCCCACCAACTCCTATAGAGAATTTATTGTGTAACCTTTTTTCTGTCTGCTTGGATGTCCTTTTAAATAAGCAAAATGATTCTTTATTTGAGATAATTGCATACGGAATAATTTGCTTAAAGGAAGGGTCTTTTTCCAATTCACTCCTTTTGCGAAACAGACCATTTAGAATAATCCTTTTCAATACTTCACTATTTTCTTTTATTAAACCTTTTTCTTTATAGGTTATTAATTTCCATAACTCGTCTGTTGGTATAACAAATACTAATTCTTCCAAAATAGTTATTGTTTATAAAATGTTTGTACATCCTGATTATAATGTTTCCCATCTATATTGGCTCTTTTGAAGAAGTTTCAAATAGAAATAATTGAGCAACATTACTTTTTATTCAATTTGTTCAAATGTAAACTTTTATATACATTAATTCATATTCTAATGATAAAACACTATGTCTTGACAATTGGGTACAACGTTCTCGGGCTAGCAGCCAATTTGCGAAGCACATGGTTCGCTAGACCGAGTTGTGTATAGTTTTCTGTTTTTGTTCTGAGATATCCTCAATAATTGGCCACATCATTACACAAGGCATGCACCGACTAGCATAAGGACCAATTAAAACCAAACTTATTTCAACAAATGCATTATACTCACAATTTGTAAACTCCTTTGCCCTGTTATTCTGATAAAAATATTATTTTAAGGTTGTTGGTTAAACAGCCATACTCCTTCTGATTGGAGGATGAGGGTTATAATCCTCTACAACAAAATCATCAATAGTTAGTTGATAAAAAGGTTTTTTTGTAATTTGTAATTTAGGTAAAGGTTTGGATTCTCTTGATAATTGTTCAAGAATTGCAGTTACATGATCATATTTTTCTTCATTTCCGTCACTGGGAGCATTTTTATTAATCCAATCAACAACTTCTAAATACTCTTCTTTTTCAGAAACATTTCTTATTCTTTTTTGTAATTCCTTGAAATTATCTCTGTGCCATTGAGTTCTCTTTCCAATACTGGTATAAAAATGTGAATCTCCAAAAGTGTGGATAAATGTATTTGGAACCATCTCAGCTTCTTGAGCAATTATTTGTGTGAGCGCAGCATAACTAGCTATATTAAAAGGAACACCTAAAAATTGATCACAACTTCTTTGGTAAAGCTGTAATTCTAATTCGCCTTCTTCATTAGCAGTTGCCTGATAAAGAACATGGCATGGAGGTAAAGACATGTTTGGAGTGTCTCCAGGATTCCATGAATCAACAATGTGTTTTTTTCCAGTTGGTTTCTTTTTCAGACCATTTATCATTTTTTCCAGTTGATCAATTTCAACAAACATCCCTTTGTCATGATCATAATATTCCCATCTTCTCCATTGTTTTCCGTAAATTGGTCCTGCATCTCCCCATCTTTCTGCAAATTCAGGATCTTCTTTTATTCTCTGACCATATTCTTTCATTGCTTTGTCCCAATCAGGTGAGTACTTTACAATACTTTCTGGAAAAATTCCTTCTTTTTGCATTCCAGGAAGATTGTCTTGAAAAGCATCAGGCCTCCATATAGGGCAGTTATTGTCTTCAAGATATTTAATATTTGTATCACCTCTTAGGAACCATATTGTTTCATGAAACATAGACCTTGTAAACATCTTTTTAGTAGTTAATAAGGGATACCCTTCTCTAAGATCATATTCGTTTTGATACCCAAATAAAGAGATAATCCCCGAACCTTTGCTTCCTCCTTTAAAATTTGAACGATTAGAAGTTAAAATTGCTTTTGAATGATCTAAATATTGTTGCGCCATTTTTTATTCTGTTATATATTATTTCTAAATTATTTTGTTATCAAAAATAGTTTTTATTTCGAATAATTATCTAACCCGATGTTTACAATATGTGAAAAATTATTAACAAAAGTCGTTAATCGTTGTTCCTATATCACCCCCCCCAGCACTAAATCTCTTTTAAAGGGCATTATTCAGTCTTAATTTTTTGGTCCATTTTGTATTTAGACAAAAGAACAGAAACCTTTAACCTCTAACATCTGATATTATTTTCTTAAAATTGGGCACAACGATTACGGCTAAAAACTGGCGGGCATTTCAACCCATTTCTGTATCAACCAGCACTATTGTTTTTTTCTTGTAATTCGTTTCATATTAACACTTTCCGCCCGCTTGTTTTTGAGCCGATGTTGTACGCTGTTATTTTAATTTATAAAAGTCTAATTTATACTTATCGTCATTAATTTTAGATTTATATACCTTAAAATTGTAACCTCCAAATTTTTCTTTTGAGAGTT
>JAUVHP010000032.1 GCA_030593225.1 archaeon | reverse complement strand
TACTCTCTCGTCTTCACATCTTTTTTTTACAGGGAATTTCGCTTCTGGTTTTTCACCACAACAAACTAAAGCTCCTGCCCCTTCATGTAAAACCTCAACAATATTTTCACACAATTCACACTTGTAAATTTCTTTTTGTTTTGTCATTTAATATTTCTCACACTTAATTTGAGAATAACTTTGTGCATGGTCACAAGAAGGACATTTATCAAGTGCCTCTTTTCCAAAATAAACATAACCACACTCACGACAAACCCATTCAACATCCTCAGATTTCTTAAAAAAAGTTCCACTCTCAACTTCACCTAATAATTTTTCATATCTTTCTTCATGATGCTTCTCTGCTTTAGCAATTGCCCTTAACCTATTTGCAATTTCTTGCAACCCTTCCTCCTCAGCAATTCTTGCAAATTCTGGATACATCTCTTCATATTCATAATGCTCTCCAGCAATTGCCGCCTTTAAATTTTCAATCGTATCTTCATAAACAATTGGAACAGAAGAATCAACTTCTACTTCATCGTTATTCCCTAACTCTTTTTTTAATTCTTGTATGTGTTCAAAAATTCTTTTCGCATGAACTCGCTCCTGGTCAGAGGTCTCTAAAAAAATAGCAGAAATTTGTTCATAGCCTTCTTTCTTTGCAACCTTAGCATAAAAATTATAACGATTACGTGCCTGACTTTCACCAATAAATGCCTTGCACAAATTCTTTAATGTTTTTTCCATAATAAAATTATCATTAAATACTTTAAATAAATTTTGTATCTTTTTGGAAACTTACAAAATTACTTTTGCAACATAAGGTTTACCCTCACTATTTCCTTTTTCTTTTCCAAAATGAATCATAGATTCCCTTTTCTTTAGCCACCCTACATGATTTAAAGTAGCATCGTACATATCAAAAAAATTCTGCACACTCTGAGCAAAAGTCTCCCCAACAATAAAATAACCCCTTGTATCCATTCGTTTTCCACCTAAATTCTTCAAATCTCTAAGAGATTGAAAAGTTGGAACAAGTCCAAAGATTTCTCTCTCAGGTTTTTCCATATCATCTGGAAGATCTTTATTTTCTGCATGAGTATAATCCTGTGCCAACTTAACCCATTCAGTAACTTTCTTGAAATCAAAATGCTTCTCATTAGAATAATCTGGGAAACCTCTTTTGTCAAAATACAAATTGTCCTGGCAAATTTTTCCTTCTTCTGAAAGCAAAGTCAATCTTTCTAAATTATTTCCGAAATCTCCAACCAATCTAAGAGCCGAATCAAAAATTGCATCGTCCGAAGATAATTTGCCCCTTAACGAAAATGGAGTTTGAATCCCATAAACATTTGCGATACACTTATCTTGAATAGCAATATAAATACCCCTCTCATCTTCTTCAAATAATCTTCCTCCCTTAAGAACATTCTCAAACAACTCTTCCATATACTCTTCTTTAGAATTTAAAAATAAACATATACCCTCATAACTAATATTTGGCTCAGACATAAAACTATCATCTAATCTATCTTTTTAAAAATTATTATAAACCAAAATCTATTTCCCTCGTCTCTTTCCAGCTCTTACTGACGGACGAACTTTTGAAGTCGGATTTTTATTCCTCAACCCTCTCGACTTCTTACCTGCACTAGTAAGTCCCCTCATCGGACGCTTTTGATTCTTAGGTTTACAAATCCAATTTATCTTTTTATCATTCTTTATTTCTGGCTTACTCGCATCAACACAAATAACTTCATAAAAATAACTTACCCCATCTTTTCCAATTTGATAAGAATTCAAAACTTCAAGGTTCTTATATTTTCTAGCAACTCTTTGTTCTGCAATCCATTTATAACTCATCTTCAAAGTTTTTCTCGTATGCAATCTCTTACTTCTTCTACCTTTATTCGGACGAGTTCTTTTATGCCCTCCTCTTTTTAATCTAATTCTAATTATAACAAAACCTTTCTTATCCTTATATCCTAAAGCTCTTGCTCTATCTAATCTCAAAGGTTTCTCAACTTTAGTAAAAACATCAGATTTTCTCCATTCAATCATTCGTTCTCTCAAAACTTTCATATCTGGCTTTTTCCAAGCTTCTCTTAAATAATGATATAATCCTTTAACCATATTTTATGTAGAAAAATTTGATTTAAAAGTTCTTTGGTAGAAGAACTTTTCGTGAAAGAATTTTATTCTTACTCTAAAAAGTTTGGGGTAAGTAGAAATGAGGCTACACGGATTTGAACCGTGGACTTCAACCTTCCTGAATCTTAAAAAGATTTAGCAAAAGTAAATCTTTACTTTTATCAGAGTTGCGCTCTGCCAGACTGAGCTATAGCCTCCTGAAAATTCAGAATTGGATATTATTTATAAGTCTTGTGACTCCAAGAAATATTTGTATTTTCTTTTGTGTTTCGGATTCTCAGGAATTATTTCTTTCATAAACTTGTGAAACATCTCAACACCCCTTATTGTAAGAATATAACTTCTTTGCCGATTAAATTTCTTATTATATAATTGATCGTATCTTGTAATACGAAATCCTAATTCACCAAATAATTTTAATAATTGTTCAGAAAGATTAAACGAGATTGTTGTAATATAAATTCTTGGATATAATTTTTTATTTTTCTTCTCTAAATAAATTCCTCCATCAGTATCAAAAATACCTCTTAAAATCGCTCTTTTTAATTCAGAATTTTTAAAAAACATTTTAGGTATTTCTATATCAAATTTCTTACCTAACGAAATCCCAAGACTTTTTTTGAAATTAACTAAATCATTATTCCAAACTTGAAATCCAACTACCCTTGTTGAAGGCATTTTTCTGATATTTAGTTTTAATCCATATAACTTTTCGAAAAGAGGTTTTATTCTACTTCTATAATGCTCTTCATCATCTTCAATATGCCCACGCAATTGATAAAGTCCTCTTAATTTTCCTCTATTATTATAAAAATTCATGCTTCCATCCCCAATATGCCAACCAACCTCTTCTGCAAGTTCAGGAGAAATCTTTGAAGGAATATTCATATCAAAATAACGCTCTTATTTTTTATAAACTTTTCTATAAATCCGTGCAGAATCATATAATTTCTTAAAAAAGCTTTTTCAATATCGTTACCATTACTTAATAGTTACAAATAGAAAGATTTATAAGCCCGAATCAATATAAATTTTAGGACTTTCACGCTGAAATATACAAGTGAAAGGAGGTACAAAAAATGACACAAAAAGAAAAACAAGAATTTGAAGAAAATTACAAGAGAATTGAAGAAAGAAGACAGAAAATAGATAAGGCTGTAGGAGAGTCATATGCACAAAGAATTAATGAGGCACCAGGAAAAGCATTAGAAGCATTGGCATTATTTGGAGCAGGAATGTTATCTGATTTTGATACTGTAAGCGGAGTAATGGCGGCAGTAGGAGGCTTGGGGGTACTTAATTACGCAGAAGACACAATAACTTACTTAAAAGACAAGTATGAAATTTATTTAAAATCTTAACTTCCAAAAGAAAATATTGACAAAATACTAAGGCAAATAAACTGAGTTATTGTTTTCTATATCTTGGATTAAAATCTTCCCTTAACTGAGTTGTATAAATACTTTTAACCCCTCCCCAATCATTCCAAATCAAATTAAGATCAACTGAAGAAATAAATCTTAATTTAAAATTCACTTTCACATTTCCAAAAATTTCAATATACATTGGATTATCTCCTTTCAATCTGTTTTTCCAAATAGAACGAACACCACTTGTTTTATTACAATACTCCCAAATTTTAATTTGTTTTCCTTTATCCCACACCTCCCAGAAGTACTGATAATATTCTGGAACTCCTTTTTGCCCCCTTATAAGTTTTGAATCATGCCTTCCAAATGCTGGACTTATTCTTGCAATGCCATCTTTTTTTAAAATTCTATTACATTCTTCTAAAAAAGCAATTTTATCATCAAAAAGATACATGGAAATCATACTATAGATAAAATCAAATTCATGATCTTTAAAAGGCAATTTATTACTCGCATCACAATAAATAAACTTTGGAAAATTTTTTATTTTTTTAAGTTCTATTCTTGAGAAAACCTTTTTCTTCAATAATTCTCTTTTTAACAATTCCTTATTCCCATCATGCTTTGAATAATTAAATCCTACGACCTCAACTTTTTCTCCAAATATCTTTACTAGTTCAGCCATAGCAATTCCATATCCACAACCAGCATCAAGAATCTTAACCTTCCCCTTTTTCTTTATCTTTACAGTAATTAATTT
The DNA here is from genome assembly GCA_030593225.1 of archaeon. Taxonomy (GTDB): domain Archaea; phylum Nanobdellota; class Nanobdellia; order Pacearchaeales; family GW2011-AR1; genus JAUVHP01. The sequence goes on along the minus strand of JAUVHP010000032.1, from coordinate 7,070 downwards.
AGTAAAATTATCTAGATACAAATCAATATTTTTCATCCCTCTATCTTTTGGCATTTATCAAACCTCTCTTATTAAAAATAAACAATTTTGCTTAATAAATTTTCTCTTTTTCTTCCCCCCTCTTCTCTCCCAATTTTGTTTAGATTTTTGATTTAGACGAGGCACTTTTCTTCCGTAGCATACTCACGTATGTAAGGAAGGAAATAACGAAGTATAAATTAAAAAGATATCAAAATCACTCTTCATCAACTACACCAGAGTTAGTAACCCAAAAAATTGTCTCATTGTCTGGCAAGTTTGGACTATCAATTAATTTAGCAACCCGTGAACCTTTCTTACCTCTACGAAGATAAATTCTATAAGTAGAAGCATGTCCAACAATATTCCCCCCAATTGCAGTTGTTGGGTCTCCAAACATTTGTGCAGGATTTGCCATCACCTGATTTGTAACATAAACTGCCAAATTATGTGTCTCCGCCAACTTCATCAAATCATGCATATATCTATTCAACTTTTGTTGTCTATCAGCAAGTTGTCCACGACCAGCATACTCTGCCCTAAAATGTGCAGTCAAAGAATCAACAATTACAAGCTTGATGGGTTCTCCATTTTTAATCATTTCTCCAACTTTTTCTAAAAGCAACATCTGATGGTCTGAATTAAAAGCTCTTGCAACCAAAATATTTTTCAAAACTTTATCAGGGTCAGCACCAATTCCTTCAGCTATTTGTTTTATTCTTGCAGGTCTAAAAGTTCCTTCAGTATCAATAAAAACCGCCTTGCCATTTGCACCACCCTTTTCCTCAGGCAATTGAACATTAACTGCCAAAGTTGAACCAAGCTGAGTCTTTCCAGAGCCATAAGCACCAAAGGCCTCAGTTATGGCTCTCGACTCAATTCCTCTTCCACCCAGAAGCTCATTAACACTTTTACTTCCAGTTGTTATATAAGAAACATTAGATCTTTTTTCAGCATATTCCAGCCCATCAGTAAAACCAAGCTCAAGCATATCTCTTGCTGCCTGAATCGCTTTTCTAGCAACAGCAGAACTTACTCCAGCAGCATCGCCCAAACTTGCAGGACTCATAACAGCCAAAGACATCATATCAAAAATACCAGCAGATTCCAACTTAGCAGAAACAGCAGGACCAATTCCAGGTAAATCAGTTAATTCTGGTGCTTTATTTTCTTTTACCTTTTTAGTAGCCATATAAAACAAAAATTTATCCACTTTATAAATTTTATACAATCCAAAACTATACAATCAGAAAATATCTAATAATCAACCAAACATCAATAAATAAAAAACAATAAAAAATCAAACTCTCCAAAAATTTTCCAGTTCTAATAAAACCTTTAATTTTATATTCAAAAGGATAAAAAGGTTTAATTCCCATAACACTAAAACAATCTACAAAAAGATGCAAACCATATCCTAAAATAAATCCAAAAAAAATTATTTTAGAAATAAAAAATAAAGGAAAACTAATCAATCCTAAAAATAAAAAACTATGAAAAATTTTTCTATGTCCTGCAAAAAATTGTAAAGGTCTGAAAATTTTTCTCTTGCCTAATTTTGAAAAACGTGAATCAATATCTGGAATAAAAGTAGAAATTAAAACTATTAATAAAAATAAAAATTTATTATCAAAATAATTTAAAAAAATTAAACTAAAAAACAATGCAATAATTAAATGCGTTCTAATTAACATTTTTTATTTTTTCAAATCAATGACATCAAATCCAAATTTTTTATAGATTTTATCTGAACTAATTATTGTATTATCCTCTCCACAAAAAGCCATGAGCAAACTATCAAAAATAGTTGCACCATTTTCCACATAATCACAAGCTCTAAAAAATATATCCCAAGAAACAAGATCTAATTTTGAAATCCTTGAAATTTGGAATAAAGTTTTTTTTAAAGGTATATTTTCTCTTTGACAAACAATCATTATTTCAGCGATAGTAAAAGGTGTAACTACAATATCCCCTTTATGTTTTTCATATACTTTTCTCGCATTATTTTTTAACCAATCAGAATCCTTCATCAAAGCAAGAAAAAAATCAGTATCCGCATATTTTTTAAAATACATTTTTCACTATATCTTCCCTTGCCTCTTTCTTTAACTGCTTGATTGATTTATTTTTTAACTTTTCTCTTCCCAAATTCCCTAGTGCTTCAATTGGGTCATCTTCAATTGGTTCCAAAAACATTCCATTATCTTGGCTCTTAATTACAAAAGTTTTAATCTGTAACATTTTTCTTATATCTTCAGGGATGTATAATCTTCCTTGTTTATCCATTGAAATTATTTTTTCCATAATAAATAAATATTTCCATTATATATAAATCTTACCACTTCAAAAAATTAACAATCAAAGTTTTCCTTTCTTAAACCTAATCCAAATCATAGCTAAAATCGCACCAATTAAATTTGCAATTAAATCTAAAGAAGTATTCACAAAACCTCCGACACCAGTACTAGGAACAATAATTGTAGCACTAAACTCAACAATCTCATTTAACGCCCCAAATCCTAAACCAGCCATAATAATAACAATTGAAAGAGCAGTCCACTTTTTAATAGGTCTAAGCAAAGGTTTCAATAAAACAAACGCAACCAACGTGGCTACAAAAAAACCAACAATATGTACAAATTGGTCATACTTCAAAATAGAATAAGTTTCAGAAATAGAAATAAGCATTAATTCATATAATCTTGAACCATCTTTAAATAAAATTCCTCCCCCAGACATATGCAAAAGCCCCCATAATGAAAGACCCCACAATACACTATTTGGATAATTTACTTTTTTATTAGTAAACAAAATTAATCCAAAAAAGAAAATTACAACCACGACATAAATAATAAATTCATAATTTTTTCTAAAAATAAATAACAAAGAAAAAATCAAAACATAAATTAAACTTAAAATAAAAATTAATAGTTGCCCCTTTTTTAATAACATAAGTTCTTTTTGAAAACAAACTATTTAAGATTTTTCAAAAAGAACCCCGAAGGGCGAGCAGTTCAATAATTGCGAGTATAAAGATTTTTGAAAAAAATCTGCAATAAATTACTTTTGAAACACGACTTTATAAAAGTTTCAAAAATAATCCCGAAGGGCGAGTATTTCAATGCTTGCGAGTATAAATATTTTAAAAAAATATGCAATAAATTACTTTTGAAACACAACTATATAAAAGTTTCAAAAATAATCTTAGAAAGGTGAGCATCTTCTCAAATTTCAAATAAATGAGTGAAGAACTTAAAGAACGAATTTAAAGAAGATTTCACGGAGTGCGAATTGAGCAGTTCTAAAATAGCGAGTATAAAGATTTTAAAAAAATATGTAATAAAATAAATAATTTAAACTAATTAATAAAATTTACTCGACCTCAAGTTTTCTAATCAACTCATCAATATTAACTTCATTTGCATCATCAATAATAAATTCAGGATTATTAAAATAATTATTTCTTCTAACATTTCCTGAAAACACCATCTCTTTACCCAGAAGATTTTGTTTTTGTTGAGATAACATCTCTTGATTATCTAACTCAGTTAAACCCAAAAGATTAAGCTTATCATGAAACAAAACACTTCTAATTGATTCAGTTCCGTCGTCAATAACCACATTTATCAAAGCTCTTTTTTCTGGAATAACTTTCCCATGCTCCCCACACATAAAATTTTCCCCTTCAGGAGTAACTTTCTTTTTACATTCAGAACACACATTAAAAAATTTCGGCTCAAATGCTTGAACAATAAATGCCCTTGTTTTAACATTATCAGACAAACCAAATTCAGAAATGTTTTTTTCTTTCATAACTCTTTCAGTCACAACATTTTCAAAAACAACATCACTCAATTTTAACTCAGAAAAACTTCCCAAATGAATTTCATTATCTCTCATACTTCCTCCAATAATCTCAATAGATTTATCTTCTGCAATCATTCCTTTCTCAATCAATTCAATATGATTAATGTCCCACAAAACAACTTTAATATTAGATGTCTCATCTGCAATAAATAAATTAGCAACTTTTCCTTCATCGCCTTTTTTTGTAGTAAAAGTCCTCACAGGAAACAAACGCACAACTTTCCCAATAACATTAACTTTTCTCATTCCAGAAAGCAACTCTTCAATCTTTGACTTTTCGTTTTCAAAAGAAATTCCAAGCTCAGCACTAATAACTTGCAAAGCCCCTTCCTTACTAATAAGTCCAGAAAGTTTTGACTGTTTGGCCTCAACACGACACTCAATTTCTTCTCTTTCCAATCCAGAAACCTTAACAACTCTTTCTAAAACTTTATCATAATTATCATTCATCACTAGAAAAAATAAAATATGTTTTTAAGTATTATGATAAATCAGACATCAGATTCCAAATATCAGATATCAGACCTCACAAAAAATGATTTCAATAATTTTATAAATAAGAAGTTCATTTTTTTTGTATGGGAATCGGAATAAACGGAGCAAAATATAAATTAATGCCAACATCTCCAGAAGTTAATCTTGATACAATTCAAGAAACTGCAAAAAAGATTGTAACTGAATTTGGTGGAACAAATAAAGAATACACAATTGAACCCGTTGCATTCGGACTTAAAGCAGTAATAGTTTTCTTTTTTTATCCTGACAATAAAAATGCAGAAGAGGTAGAGAAAAAACTTGCAGAAATAGAAAATGTTGCTTCTGTGAAATTAATTGATATGAGAAAAATTGCTTAATTAACCTAAATCAGAAATAACTTTTCCAACTAAATTCAATTTAGAAACAAAAAAATATTTAATCTTTGCACCAAAGGTCTGTGGCTTTATGACAATATCTTTATTCCAATAAGCATTTGCTATTTTTGTTTTTGGATTTCCAGATAAAAGAACTTCTTCTGCTAAATTATCTTTTATCTTAATAACATAATTGGGTCTTTCTAATTCACCTTTCTCAAAACTTGTAATATTCCCTTTAGAAATTTTAATCCCATAAATAAGAAGTTTCTCTTCAGAAGATTCAACTCTTATCTCTATATCTGCACCACCAATAAGAAAAGAGGTAATCCCAGAAATCTCTCCCAAATATCCATTAATTTTTTCTTTAATACTCTCTCTATCATTATATACAACTAAGCAATCAAAAACATTAATCTTACCATCAAAATTTATATCCTCGATAGAATCAATAATCCCATTTCGATTTCTATCCCAACAATTTTCTAGTAATATAGATTCTCCCATCTCTTCTTCTAATTCAACTACCTCTCCAACAAAAGGTTCTTCAACAGATTCTGCAACAGAATCTTGCTCTTCTAATTCTATACAAGCACCATCCTCACAACCATTTAAACAAAAAAATTCAATAACTCTTGCACCTATTGTTTCACAAACAGCCTCAACAACAACATCCTTTCCATCTATAACACTGCAAACATCAGTGATAAACTCTCCTTCTGACTCAGTGGTCCCTTTAGTGTAAATATCTACTCCTCCATCGGAGTCAGTACACTCAACAAGTCCTATAACAATTTCTTCAGAGATATCAAAAGTTTCACTCCATTCAGCCCCAATACCTTTATCCACACAATCTTGTTTAACAATATCCTCAAGAATTTCACCACTCATTTTAATATTACAATAACCAATCATACAATTTTCTTCAGGGATATTTTTAGAAAAATCTGCATACAAATTAATTTTTTTACATTCAACCTCATTAACAACATACTCTGCTAAAATATTCTTATTATTTTCTGTAACAACACAACACCCTGCATCACAATTTTCATTAGAACATTCAACACAAGCACCATCTTGACATCCCTCAGAACAATAATGATAAGCAAAATCTAAATCATTTTCACAATAATTTTCAATTAATCGTTCATTATAACATTCATCCTCATATTCAATAAGTCTATCTTGAAAAACTCTATAAACAACTCCTTTTTCATAAATATTAATTCCTCCGTCATTATCAGTACAATTAATAATTGTTCCTATACAAATACTATTTGCACAAAATTCTTCTGTTAAACAATCTTCATTAGTTTCACACTCTCCTGCAACAACAAATCCAACCACTCCAAAAACTAACAAAAAACCAAAACCAAAAACCACAAATCTTTTCATAGTAATTTCATGGAAATTAAATTTATAAACATTATTATTTTAAAACTAATATGATTTCCCCAGAACAAGAACAGCAAATAAAAAAACAACTTCTTGAACAAATAGATTCAACATTTCCTGAAGATAAAAAAGCAGAAGCAAAACAGCAATTAGAAACTATGACTGGGGAACAATTTGAAGAATTCTTAAAACAAAATAATTTAATTAAAGGCGAGGCATCACAATCTAAGCAACAATGTGTTTTTTGTTCAATTGTTTATGGAGATATTCCTTCAACAAAAATTAATGAAAATGAAAAAGCAATCGCAGTTTTAGAATTAAACCCAATCTCAAAAGCTCACGCAATAGTAATTCCAAAAGAACATATTTCAAAAGAAGAAGATTTGCCTCAAGAAGCAATGATTTTAGCAAAAGAAGTTTCAGAAAAAATAAAAGAAAAATTTAATCCAAAAGATATAATTTTTTTTAACACAAATATGTTTGGGCATGAAATAATAAATATTCTTCCAGTTTATTCAAACGAAACAAAGGACTCTCCAAAAAAGCAATCAACACCAGAAGAACTAAAACAAATAATAGAAGAATTATCACAAGCAACCAAAGAAGAAAAAACAGAAGAAAAATCTCAAGAAGAAATTAATGAAAAAAACACTTGGTTGCCGAATAGGATACCTTAAATGGGAATGTTTTTAGAAATAGAAAAGAAAAAAAGAAAAGAATTAATTTTATTATATAAAAAATATATATCTAATCAAAACGACCCTCAAATTGAAAAATTAATTGAAGAATATACTTTCAACACAGCAGACCCAATTTTTTCTAAAGATATTAACTCAGCAGGATGGAATGCAACCAAAATGGATGATAAAAAACTTTCAGTAAAAGATGCCATCAAAATTCTAAACAAATTAAAAACTTAATAAACATTCTTCC
>JAUVHP010000055.1 GCA_030593225.1 archaeon | reverse complement strand
ACAAAAGAAAACCTTTAATGCCTGCAAACTGCAAGGAATTTTATCAAGGTATAGCTGTTTGCACACCAGATAATTTATGTAAATCAATAAAAAATCCAGTAAATTATATTGTAAGAAAAAACTTTGCAGAAAATAAAAATAGCAAAAACAAAAAAGAGAAAAAGAAATTCTCTAAAGATACAAATAATAATAAAAAAGATAATCCTAGGAAAATTTATAAATAAGAACTAACTAATTTGAATATGAAAAAGAGTGTGTTATTAATATTGCTATTATCATTATTTTTAATTTCATTTGTAATTGCTGAAGATGAAGTAGTCCAGCCAATAGATGACAAGGCCTATGCTTGCCTTAATGATATATTAGACCAAAAAAGTTGTGAGGGACTTTCTACAGAAGGCAAAATTTTCGCATTACTAACTTTAGGAAAATGTAAAGATGAAATTTTAGATGATTCAAATTTTAAATCAAATATAAAATATACTTCTCAAGCAATTTTAGCTTTAGATAAAGTTGGTGTAGATACTTCAGAGGCATTATATTGGTTATGGGCACAAAATAAAACACCTACAGATATGATTTGGTATTTACAAATTGATAGTTCTGAGGCAACAACTTGCACAATAACTTATGGAACAAAAACCACAACAATTAATCTAGGGGAAGATAAAAAAATAGCTTCAATTTCAGGAGGAAATTGTTTAATTCGTGCCACAAATGGATACTGGCTAGAAATTGCTTCAACTTGTTACGACAAGGAATTTGAAATAACTTGTGATAAAGATTTTAAAACCAATCTTTTATTTCAAAATCCTTCTGAAAGCACTATCCATGTTTCATCAGAAACTCATCTAGGTGATGAGGGAGAAACAACAGAGGAAAAAATAGAATTCTTATGTTTTCAAAAATCAAACACTTGCGACTATGAAGGAACTTTATGGGCAACACTAGTTTTAGATTATCTCGGAGCAACTCAAGATATTTCCCCAATTATCTTTTATTTAACAACATTAAATAATGTTTATCCTCAGTATTTTCCTGAATCTTTTTTATATTCTTTAACTGGTTCAAACGAATTTGAAAATAAATTAATTCAATATCAAAATCAAGACGGGTCTTGGAAAAGAGGAATTAAGAATGATAAATATTATGACACAGCTTTGGCATTATTGGCTGTTCCTTCAAGTAATTCATATGAATTAGCTATTGAATGGTTAACTGAAAAACAAATGGATACTGGTTGCTGGAATTCTAATCATTTTCTTGACACAGCTTTTATAGTTTATTCTGTCTGGGAAAGAGGAGTAAGTTTAGATGGAGAAGAAGTTATTCCAATAACATTCGGGGATGGTTGTGAAGAAGCAGGTTATTTTTGTATGTCAAGTGTTAATTGTGAAGTAAAAGGAGATGGATATATCTTAGATGAATATGATTGTGGATTTCCAGATAAATGTTGTAATCAAGAACAAGTTCTTGAAACTTGTGAAGATTTAAATGGAGAAATTTGTAACTCAAATCAGCAATGTAGCGACGGAGATACTGAAAATACTTTTGATTTAAATCCTGGGCAAACCTGCTGTATTGAGGGGGCATGCGAAATAATAGCAACAGAAGCCTTTACTTGTCAATCAAGTGGAGGGGTTTGTAGAATTGATGGATGTAAAAATGATGAAGAAGAATCATTTGATACTTGCGAATTTGGAGATGCTTGTTGTGTTGTTAAACAAAAGACAGAAGGAAATAATTTATGGATTTGGATATTAATATTTTTAATTTTAATTGGATTAGTAGTGCTTGGAATATTTAAAAAAGATAAATTAAGAGAATATTGGTTTAGGTTAAAATCTAAATTTAAAAAAACTCCTCCAAAACAAAGAGGTAGTGGAAGACATTTTGGAAGACCTACAACTCCGGCATCAACTCAAAGAAGAATGATTCAAGGAAGAACCCCTCCTCAAAGAAGGGCTTTAATAAAAAGACCATCAAGAATAGCAAGACCTTCATCAAAGGCCCCGAATGAAATTAACGACGTTCTAAAAAAACTTAAAGATATGGGCAAATAAATTTATTCATTTTCTTTTGTAGAATTAAAATAATCAATAGATTTTTAAATTAAAATATAATTAAACATTTATGACAAGTAAAAAAAACCTAATAGAAAATTTCTTTGAATTTAGCTGTGCTTGTCGAATATCTTCTGCATGAGTTCTTTAACCCTTAAAGGGAAAAGTATGCAAAATCTATTAAATTCTTCTAAAGAAAATATGATTTCTATACAAAATTTATCAAAAGGCTTTGAAAGAGAAAATTTATTTGAAAATATTAACTTAGTTATTCATCCAAAAGAAAAGATTGCTTTTGTAGGAAAAAACGGCTCAGGAAAAACAACTTTTTTTAATTGCTTAGCTGGAAAAGAAAACTTTGAAGGAAGAATTCTAATTTCAGAAATAAAAATAAGTCTTATGGAACAAGACCAAAAATTTTCAAACATAGATAAAACTTTTGAAGAATATCTTAACAATAAAAAAGAAAAATTAGAAGAAAGAAAAAAACAATTAGAACAAGAAATTGGAAATCCAGAAATTTATGAAAATGAAAATAAATTTAATTCTTTAATGGACGAGTATACACTTCTTTTAACAGACCCTTCTTTTAACAGCGAACAAGAAGGAACAAGAGAAATTTTAGATAAATTAGGAATTGATAAAGAATTATTGAATCAAAGAATAAAAAATCTTAGTGGAGGTCAAAAAACAAAGCTAAGATTAGCAGAATGTCTATCAAAAAAAGCAGACCTTTATTTATTGGATGAGCCAACAAATAATTTGGATTTAGAAACAAGAAATTGGTTAGAAAACTATCTAAACATAAATATAGAAAATTTGATTGTTATTTCTCATGACAGATATTTTATGAATAAAGTAGCAGAAAAAGTTTGGGATTTAGAAAATAAACAAATAAAAGAATGGAAATATAAATTTAGAGAATATTTGGATAGAAAAAAAAGTTACCTAGAAGTTTTAGAGCAAAAATATATTGACACAACAAGAAGAAAAGAAAAAATGTTAGAATCTGCAAGAGAAAAAAGGCAGTGGGCAACAGTTCATAGAAGTAAGAAATTAAGAATACTAGCAGATAGAATGGAGAGAGATGCAAAGAAACTAGAAGATGTAGAAAATCCATTTGATTTTATTAAAGATATTAAAATAGATTTTGATAACAAATCTTTACATAACTGCACTATTTTCAGATTAGAAGATGTTGAAAAAAAGTTTGAGAAAAAAGTTTTATTTAAAGACATAAATCAAGAAATAGATTTTGGAGAAAAGATTTGTGTCATTGGAGGAAACGGAATGGGTAAGTCAACTTTATTAAAAATTTTAATAGGAAATATAAAACCTTCAGAAGGGAATTTGTATTTGAGAAAAGATATTAAGGTAGGATATTTTGACCAAGAACTAAAAGATGTAAATCAAGAACAAACAATCGTAGAATTTCTTACACAAGAAACCAAAAAAGATGAATATAAGTTAATACCTTATCTTTTAAAATACGGTTTCAAAAAAGACAATTTTCAGAAAAAAATAAAATATCTTTCTGGAGGAGAAAAAGGAAGATTAAATATTCTAAGAATTACTTTAGAAAAAAATAATGTTTTAATCTTAGACGAACCAACAAATAATCTAGATATTTATTTAGTGGAATCTCTAGAAAATGCATTGAAAAATTTTGAAGGAACAATTGTTTTTGTATCTCATGATAGATATTTTGTAGATAAAGTTGCAACACGAATTTTAGAAATTAAAGATAAGAAAATTTCTAGCTTTAGTGGTAACTATTCTGAATATTTAGAATATAAAAAAGAAATGTAAATTTAATTTTAAACTTCCATAAGAAAATTTATTAACTCTTTTTTTCTTTAATAATCATGAAAAAGTTTGTGATTTTTGCAGTATTATTTTTACTACCTTTAATATCAGCAGTTGGTATAGATATGAATAATGATTTTAATCAAAGAGAAACTTTAACTGCAAAATTTTCAGGAAATTTTTTAGAGGGAGTTTCCAAAGAGAATGTTGTTTTTTATAGGGGGCATGTAAAAATTCCAATTGATTTTGAAATTATGAATATAGAAAATGATTATTATATTTATGCTTTAAATGACAAATCTCCTGGAAATTATTCTTTATCTTTAGAAAATTTAAAATATTATAAACAAGGCGAAATAATTGAAGACGCAATTTCAAAAAATTTTACAATCAATGAACCCTTTGCAGATTTTTCAATTAATCCAGGATTTATTATGACAACAAATAATTTTGAATTAACAATCCAAAATTTTCAAGATACAGAAATAACAATAAACATAGATAAAGAAATTAATATAGATGAAGAAATAATTCAAAATGAATCTGAAGAACAAGGATTTTTAGATGGCTTATTTGGTAATTTATTTTTGAGTATAACCGGAAAAACCACATTAAATCTTGAAGAAGAAACATCAATAACTCTTTCTCCAAATGAAATAAAAACAATAACTTTTGAAATAGATAATATCCCAGAACCAACCCTCAAAAAAATTTCTTTTTATTCAGAAAATACTTTTTATGAATTTTTAGTTTACATACCTTCTCCTGTAGATAAAAATAAATATTCAATTAATTTAAATTTTGAACCTTCAGAATTAAAAGTTTCTCTTTATCCAAATATAACTCAAGAAGAGATTGTAACTTTGAAAAATATTGGAGATAAATTATTAGAAAATATCACATTTGAAATATCAAATGATTTAGAACCTTATGTAAATATTTCAAAAAATGAAATCTATAATTTAGATGTTAATCAAAGTGTAGAAATAACTCTTCTTTTTACACCAGTTAATATTAAACAAATAATAGAAGGAGAATTAACTGCCAAGATTTCAGGCGAAACAGAAGATTTAGTAATTATTTTTGAAATGTTTGGTAATGAATCTGATTTAATAATTCCTTCAACTTCTAAAACCTGTGAAGAACTTAATGGAACTATTTTTGAAGAACCTCAAGAATGTCTTGGCGAAGAAAGATTTGCAAAAGATGGAAATTGCTGTATTGGAGAAATAGAAATTCCAAAAAAAGATGATACAGGACTTATTATTGGATGGGCAATTATTATGACAATTATTATTGCATTAGTTTGGTTTTTCAAATTTAAATATAAAAAATCTAAAGGAGAAATAGATTTATTTAAAATAGCAAAGGGGAAAAAATAATTATTTTTTTATTTTAGAAAGATATTTCTTTAAATCTTTATAATCTTTTTTTCTATCTAAAAGACAGATGATAATTATTTCTGGACTTAAAATTGCATAGATTAATCTGGTTTCTTTTTTATTCAAATTTAATCTAACCCGAAATAAATTTGAAAACTTTCTCCCCTTAAGTTTCTTGTACCTAAAAGGATTTTCTTTTATTAATTGGATTTTGTCATGTATAATTCTACAGGATTTTTCATCTAATTTATCAAATTGTTTTTTGAAATCTTTTGAAGATACTATGGAATATCTCATTTTAATGAACTAAACAATTCTTTCTCAGAAACAAAATCCTTGTTTTTTAATGATTTAGTGAGTATTGCCTCAACCAATTCAATTTCCTTTTCATTAAATGTTTCATCAAATTCATTTTCTTCAAATACTTTTGTTCTCATACTTTCTATCGCTAAATCCTGAACATTCCTGTATCCAAAATTCTCTGCATAACTTTGAGCGGCTTTTAGTAAATTTAATGGAATTTTCAGATTAATTTGTTGCGTCTCCATAATACTAATAGATATCTATAGATATTTAAACTTTTTGAAAATAATTATTCTTTTTTCTCTTCTTTAGGTGTTAAAAATCTCAATCTGTCAGTAAAATCTGACCAACATTTTTAAGAAAAACTAAATCTCTTTTTTGTATAAAAGAACCTTCATAACTTTCAGGTTTATCATTTTTAATTTTAGAAATCGCATCTTTTAGAGAAAGCCAAATTATCTTAAACCCCTGACTTAATTCTTTTTCAGTAAAATTAGGTTCACCTTTTGAAATAATTTTCCCATGATAGCAATATGAAATTTGTTTCAAATCCCATTTCGATCTGAATTCAACTATTTTACCAACTTCACCATTAACTTCTATTTCACTACCTATTTCTTCTACGCATTCTCTAATTAAAGCTTTTGCTTGATCTTCCCCTTCATCGATACCTCCTCCTGGAAGTTTGTGATAATTATCTTTTGAAACAAACAATAAGGGAACCAATGAATTTTCATCAAAAAGGACTGCTCTTGATGCTTCTCTAATTTTTAAATTTGATTCATCTTCTGGAAATTCTGTGTCTTTGATTTCCTTTAATAGTTCCATAAATTATAATGGTTGGTAATTTTATATAAATGTTATCAAAAAATTATTTTATTAATTAATATATTAAAAATTCGTTATATTAATTATTCTTTTTTCTCTTCTTTGTTTTCAGGCATCAACGACTTCAACTTATTTTCTAAAATAATTTTTTCTGTCTGGATAGTTCTAGCAACACCATCATATTGGTGCAATCGCATTAAAAATTCATTAAAAATATCATTCCATCCATTATTTGTAAAAGCAATTAATTCTGGTTCAATAATTTCTATATGTGCAGGCATATATTTTAAAGCCAAACCAGATAAAATCGAAATCTCTTCAATCTTTATTTCAACTTCTGCAAAACTTGTGTAAAAATTATTTTGTTCATTGATTTGGCCACGCTTGGACGAATCAGCTAAAGGCTCCGCTTTTTGATTCATTAAAACTGCCTCATGCACTATTTTTTCTTCAACATTTACTCCTTTTTCTTCACTAATTTTTTTAATAATTTCATTTAATGTTTCAATCAAATGTTCTGGAGGCCTGCCTGCAACTTCAATAATCATTCTCACACTTATTGTTTTATCTGAACTCATTTT
>JAUVHP010000066.1 GCA_030593225.1 archaeon | reverse complement strand
ATCTCCCTCATTAATTCCTTCCCTCATATCAAGAGGTATAACAACCTGTCCTCGCGAACTCATTTTTGTAATACTAATCATAATAAGATTAATCTTACTTCTTATTTAAATATTTCCACAAAACTAAATTTAATAAAATTTATAATATTAAATTTAAAAAATTGAGATTCAATTCAAATCTTTTACTTCACTAGAAAAAACATCAAGCTCCTTAATTATAGAACTAATCGCATCGTTTATCGCTTTCTTAGGATTTTTACCACTTGTTTTAATCAAAAGAACAGGATTTTTTGTAGGATGCTCTTGTTTCCAAGCCACAAAATCCACAGCAGAATCTTTATTCAAATAAACTCTCAAAAGTTCAGGGATAGTTACATTATCAAAATCTACTTGAATCTCGTTTTTTGATTCACTTAAAATTTTCAAATCCATATTAAGAAATCAGTAATTTCATTTAAAAATTCTTCGGTTCATTAGGATTTGTGTATTTAGTGCTTTCTGTGTAGAAAGTCAAATTACTATTTTAGCAATTAATCTTAATATCCATCTTAATGTCAAAATATCCCCAATAGTAACTATTGCCCAAATAAGAAGAGAGATTTTCCAATTTATCTCAAAAATTCCCTCCAAAAATAATGCTATTATTAAAAATCCTACAAAATATCCTACAAGAATTTTCCATAATTTATTTCTATCTTCTTTTTTTCTTATATCCATTTTAATATACTTCACCACCTAAATTTATTTCTTTTTGCTTAACTTACTTTCTTGAACTCATTAATGTCGCAAAAAGAGTAACTCCAACAACTCCTAAGCCCATAAAAAAATGAACAATGTCCATACTTTTACCAGTTTTATCTGCAGTAATTCTTGAAACACTTCTACCTTTAGTTTCTCCAAATGCTCTTGCAACAGAACGGGAGAAATCACCACTTATTTCCTCTATCATAAAATATAGGGGTGAGGATTATATAAATACTTTACTATTACATTTTTTTGTGTAAAAAGTAGCATATTCTTTAAATCTTTTTTTCTAAATAAGTTTCTTTTTTATTAATATCGCAATAAAGGGTATAATTTTTCTCTAACAAAAAATCTAAACCAATTATGATTGGAATATCCATACTTTCTACTTTATCTTTATTTTTTTTAGATGTTGGTTTTAAAATAGTTACTGGAAATTCTTTTGTAAATTCTTCTTTATGTTGTTCTTTGTTATCTTGTGCAAATACAAATTTTATTTTAGAATAATTATAAGAATAAAATTTCCCCCCAATCAACCTAGTCATTCCTTCATTTTTTGTTAAATTTTTAAAATCTACTTGTAATCTCACAGCCTGTTCATAAGGAATTATAGTTTCTGGACTTCCTGTATCAAGTATAAAATCTGCCACAATTGTATTCCTTTTACCTACAATAAGTAAACCATTCCCAATTTCTAACTTCCCCTTTCTACTAATTAAAGGAATTTTCATTTAAAAAATAGTAATCTCATTCATCGGAGAAACTCTTTTAATTAATAACTCGTCACTGTTTTCCCCTTTTTTCTCCAATTTTTCCATAAGAAGATCAAAAGAAGTAGAATTTTCCAGAATCTGTTCATCTTTAATTGCTACAAATTTTCCCTTGAATTTTTGTTCGATCTCAGGATAAGATTCATTAAACCATCTTAAATTTGCAATCGATCCAGTTAAGAGTTGTATATTTGTCATGATTATCCCTTTTTTTAATACTTTAAATGTTTTTCCTTTTAAATATTTTACCAAAACCTGTGTAAAAAGTAGTTAGTTATTCGGACTTATTACACAAAGCCGGTTCATTATTTTCTACCAAAAATTATATCGTGAAAATCATCTTCAGTTAATTCAGGTTTAGGATTTTCAAAAATTTCAGATTCTCTTTTTTCTTGAATTTCTTTTAAATCTTCAATTGTAATACTCCTCGTAGTAATTGAATCAAAACCAATTTTATTTTCAGACAAAGATTTAATTTTGTTTTTTGCCTCACTTGTTAAAATTTGAATTCCTAAAAAAAGCTCTAATTTTTTAATAACCTCAAAATCTTTCTCAGAAACAATTCCATTCTCAATCATCTTCAAAACTTCTTCTGACACAGAAATCTTTTTTGACAACTCCGTCAAAGTCATTTTTCTAAATCTCCTCGAACGCATTACAATCCAATGAAAATTCCTCACCAAATCAGAACTAATATCAACCGAAGGAATCAAAGAATTTTTATTCACAATTTCAATTAAATCTTTATCTTGTTCCTTAACTTCCTCATCATTTTTATCACCAAATCCTTTATGCTCATCAGGATTTATTCCTGCAATACAACTTAATCTTTCGTAAACACTTTTTTTCTCATTAGAATTATCAAGCACATCTACACAAGATTTTTGCACAAAAGCCACCTCATCATCCTCAACACAATCACAACACACTTCAACAATTCCTTCATTAACCACAACACCAAACAATTTTGAACTTTCCTCCCCACACTTAAAGCAAATACCCATATTACCAAAAATCACAAACTCTTTTTTAATATTTGTATAATAAAATAAACATTAATTCATTACAAAGTGATAACAATACAAACATTTATAAAACTAAAAATGCAAAGAAAAATATGGTAGAAGAAAATCTAACTAATAAAGAAATGACAAATTACTTTCAAAGATTAAGAAATGAAGCATTAGCTCAAAAAGATAAAAAAAGTGCAGAAATGTTTTACAATTTAGAAAATTATGAAATATTAGAAATAAAAGATATAGGAAGAAAATCTAGTCAATTAGAAAAACATTTAACAAATATCTTAACAGCTTCTGCAAAAATTATAAAAAATATATACAACAAAATTCAAAAAAATACTTTAAAAACAAAATCTATCCCAGAAAAAATTGAGATACTTACTCCCACAAAAGATTTCCCAATTAACTCAAAATATCTAACTCCAAAAACATATGCTCGTTATTACTAACTTAAATATTTCTCCAACTCTTTAACAGAACTTAATTCAGTAATAACATATTCATTATTAATTACAACTGCCGGAAGTTGCTCAATTTCAAAACGCTTTACCATTAAATTTACAGATTCCAAAGAACCATCAACCCCAATAGGTATCAAAACAATTTCATTATTTTTCTCTTGCTTTAAATCAAATAAAATTCTAGACCAAACACCTTGTGTTGCTTTTAATTCTAAATCATTTGGATTTGTATCATAAAGATAAACCACACTAGAAAAACTTCTCCCGCATTTCTCAAGAATTCTTATACTATCTATCCACAAAAAAACTCTAAACAAATCATATTTTTTATGTGCAAGTTCAATACTATCAGTAATTTTTTTAGCATTCTCATATTTTTCAAGCAAAACAGCTTCACTATAAATCCTATCAGCAAAATTCAAATTTGATTCTATTAAAAATTCACAATCAATATTCTTAATATCAGAAATACTATTCATTGCCAAAATATCTATCAAAGAAATTTCTGATTTCATATAATACTCATTTATTCTTTGTTGTTGACTATTTTCAAAAGCCACCCCAATTAAAATTCCAAAAAAGAAAACCAAAACTGTCAAAAACAGTGCTTTCCAAAAAACATGTTTTCTACTTTTCAACATTTCAACACCTCAAAAAAAAAATTTTGACATGAAAAATCTTTGATTTTACTTTTTAACATTTCAAATTTCCTCCAACATTTAATTTCCAAATTTTGCTTTTTACCATTTAGAATACCCCTTTAAATATTTATAAAAAGATGTTATTAAAATTATCGGATAAACCAATAAATAAAAAAACATATAAGCAAAAATAGTAAACAAACCATGTCTTCTAAATTCTTTTTCCCTTAAGTGAAATAAAGATATTGCTGTAAAAGAAATACTCAAAAATAAAGTAAATATCCCAAAAAAAATCAAAATATTTGGTGTCAAATTAATATCTCCAAAAGTAATAATTGCCGCTTGTGCTTGAACAGAATAAGTTGTAGAAAAATACTGAAAAATCAATCTTGTAATAATTCTATAAGACAAAACAATCAATCCAAGAATTCCTAAAAGCCAACCAAAAACAAAAAAAGGCAAAATAAATTTTCCAAGCATACCTTTCTTTAAAAAAGCACTTTTATATTTCATAATTGTTTGAACCCCTCCAACATTCCATCTTACTCTTTGCCTAAACCAATCTTTCAAATTATCAGGAACAATCGTGTAAACACTTGCCGAAAGCCCCATACAAACTTTATAACCTTCAGCAACAAAATGCCAAGTAATCTCAATATCCTCTGTTAAATTCTTAACATCAAAACCTCCAATCTTATCATAAAAACTTTTTCTATAAATACTCAAAGGACCGTTAGTAACATAAATTCCGTCGACAAAATTAAGAAGTTTTCTAGTAAAAGCAATAATTTTATATTCAATTGCCTGTAATTTTTCAATTAATTTTTTTCTTTTCTTAACCAAAACTTTTGAAGTCACAGCAGCCACATTATCATCATTAAAAAAACCAATCATATTAGAAATTGCATTTTCTTTTGGAGAAGAATCAGCATCACTAAAACCAATTAATTCTGTCCCCACAAACTTGGCACCATAATTTTTTGCCCCAGCTGCATTGCCAGTATTCTTAGGTGTCTGCACAGCCAAAACATTTTCATATTTAGAAGCACATTTTTTTATAATCTCATAAGAATTATCAGTAGAACAATCATCAACAACAATAATTTTTTTCAAAGATTTATAATCAGATTTCAAAAGGGTCTTAATAGTTTCTTCAATACTTTCTTCTTCATTAAAACACGGAACAACAATACTCAAAGAAAATTCTTTTTTAATCTCAGGAATCTCATACAAACGATTTCTATTTTGAACATAAATTAAAATTAATAAAAATAAAAAGTAAAAAGTAATAAAAGTATAACTCAAATAAATAAAAGTCAAAATATCCATTTATTCTTCTCCTAATTCTTCAAGTTTTTTCAAAGAATTATTTTCATCAACACCAAAATAATCATAAAAATCATCACTCAAACTAAGAATATTTGTAT
>JAUVHP010000045.1 GCA_030593225.1 archaeon | reverse complement strand
AGGAGATAAACATTATTTTGCACACACATTAAATAACACAGTTGTTGCAAGTCCGCGTGTTTTAATTTCTATTATTGAAAATTTTCAAAACAAAGATGGAAGTGTAAATATTCCAAAAGTTTTGCAACCTTATATGAATGGTAAAAAGAAAATTGAAAAAAACAGAAAATAAATTAGATAAATATTTATTATTAAGTTGGCACCACCATTGGCGTACCCTGAAACATTTTTTTGAAAATGTTTACTGAGGGCAAGAAAATTATGGAGATTAGTTGTTGGGGGATTTTATTAGTTCTGTTTTAGTTGGATTAATTGGAGGATTTATTATAAATTATCTGGGTTATTTTAGAGGTCCTTGGTTTTTTGGATTGTTCTCTTTGTTAATTACTTTGGTTGTTTATAGTTTGATTAGGTTTTTGAAAGGTTTTAAATAATATAATTCTTTTAGTTAGTTATGAAAGAAAGAGATGCTTTAATTTTTTTAGGAGTTGTAGTTTTATTATTAGTTGTTGGTGCGATGTGGGGACTTCCAAAATATAAGGTTTATGCTCGGGAAATGAATGGTAAAGCACAATTAAAAGAGGCAGAGTGGAATCGTCAGATTACTATTCAAGAGGCTGAGGCAGAAAAGCAGAGTGCGGCATTAAAGGCAGATGCAGAAGTTTTGAGAGCAGGGGGAATTGCTGAAGCGAACAGAATTATTGCTGGAAGTATTACTGCTGAATATATTAAGTATAAGTTTGTTGAGGGTTTGAATGACGGGAATACTGAAGTAATTTATGTTCCGACTGAGGCGAACTTACCAATACTTGAAGCAACAAGAAATATTAATTAAAAAAGGGATGAAATATGACAAAGAAAAAACATACAACTAAAAAAGTTATTGCAAAACCAAAAGCAATAAAGCTCAATGCTTTTAAATTTGGTTTAGCAGGAGGAATTATCTCAGCGATTTGCATTTCTCTTTGTACTATTGTAAGCATTTTTGGATATTCTGATATACAAAGTTCTATAATGATGGATATGTATAGTATTTTTGGATATTCTACTTCTTGGCTAGGAGTTTTACTTGGAGGAATTTATGGATTTCTTGACGGATTTTTTATGGTTTGGATTTTTGCATTAATTTATAACAGATTAATTAGATAAAATTCTTATTTAATTTTTTATGAAAGATAATTATGAATTGAAAATAAAAGAAAACTAACTCAGATTAGTTATAAAGGAGTTTTTAAAAGAAAGGATGTGAAAAAATTAATTTCTCCAAAAAAAGTTAGTTTAACAAAAGTGATAATAGATACAGGAGATAAGGTATTACAAAAGGGTAAAATTTTTGGAGATATTCCTATAAATATTCTTGGAAAAGAAATAGAACTTCAAGAAACATATCAAAAATTATATGATGGAAGTAAAATATTTTCTCAACAATTATATGTTGAAGGAAAAGAATGTCTTAACAAAATAGTTGTTACAGCATTTTAGTTAATTTTAAAAAGAATTCTAGGAATAATATTATATAAATTTGCCTCAATTGTCCAACGGCTAAGACACTTGCCTGTCGCACAGTGAAGGACGCCTCACGGTTTCCTATCGCCCTACCTTCCATTAGGAAGAAAGAAAATGTGCAGAACGCAAGATACCCGGGTTCAACTCCCGGTTGGGGCGTTATAATGGATTTGTTAAAAACAAATCCATTTCATTCTACTGCGAGTTTAAGTCGTCAGATTCAAAAAATTGACCACATGTTAATGTGCACCCTGGTTCGACCGAGTGATTGCTATTGCATTAATCCCTTTAGGTAATTTTGAAAAATCCAATAGCAATTGCGAGTTAGGTTGCGGGCGTTCTCACAACCAGGTACATTTGGGATTTTTAGTAAGAGTTGGAAATACAAGCCATTAATGCATATTCTGGTACACTTACTCCTTCTTCAACTTGGGTAGAAAGTATGTTGTGCATTAAAATTAAGCAAAATTTGATACCCTCTTTTTCAGAAATAATGTTCTTCAAAAAAATTTTATTTTCATCTTCATATTCTTTTGGAAAATTTACAGATAGGTATGTCATTTTTTTATAATTTGGTTCCCAAAACCTATATTTTATTTCTTTTCTACCTGCATATTTTTTGAGAAATTTATCCATGAATTGATTTTCTTTATGCCAATTGATTATTTTTTTATTTATCCAAACCTCATCCCAATTTTCAAAGAATGGGAAATGTGTAATTATATTTCTAAAAAATTTGATTAGTTCTTTAGATAACTCGGATTCCATTGGGGGTCTTTTGGTCTTGTAAGATTCAACAACTTCTTTTAGAGGGATATAATTTAATAATTCTGAATACACCGAAAAAATTTCCTTTATTTTAAAAAATCTTATTTCTTTATTTTTATCTAAAAATTCGGGAGACATAATCTCTTCAAATAAATCATAAAATCTATTATATGCTAATTTCAAAAATAATTTTTCTTTATCATTTGGTTTTGGTTCTTCTTCCATAAAAAAGTGAACTAGCTATTTTATTTAAACTCTGTGTAGCAATTAGTTAAATTTAAATCTTTCTTCAATTTATTTATTAAATGATTCAGCAAGACAAATTTGGCAATCAGATATATTATTCAAAATTTAAAATATTAATTGAAACAGCTAAAAAATTACAAGAACTAAACTATAAAGAATCTTTCAAAAAACAAAATTTATTTTTCAAAAAAACAGGAGAAGGATGTATGTTTGCTGATATGAGGGGAACAGATGAAGTTCCCATTTGGGAAGATACAGACCCTTTATTTTATTGGTTATTTAATGAAGATATTCCATATTGGAAACAAAGAAGATTAATAGAAGAAGAAATAAAAATTTTTATTAAAAGAAAATGTCCATTCAGAGTTTCTTTTGATGTTCATGATAATCCTATATTTAATTTTGAAAATTATGAATCTGGAAGTTTTGTAGACTTTGAGGGAGGAGAATTTGATTGGGAAAATGGTTTTTGTAAAAAATGCCAAAAGGATTTTCAAGACGAGGGAAGTTTTTGTGCTGAATGCTTAAAATCAAATAACATTGTTTAACCTCTTCAACCAATCCTTCACTTTATTATATCTTCTATTTTTACTAAAACATTAAAAATATTGATTTATTTTATATGTTCATGGATTCATTTTTTAAGAAATCGGATAGACTAAATACTCTTTTATCTAAAGAAATTCCATTACCAAATCCAATCGAAAAACCATTAAAATGGCTTTCCAATCATAAAATTTTTTTTATAAATTTATTTATGATTATATATTTTATAGCGTTCCCAATTTTCGCGTATCTCGGTCTCTTGGATTTTTTTAATAGAGATTTCTTAAATGATTTTAAAGTAAAACCTTATCTTTTTATAATTACATTTAGTTTAATCTTCATTCCCTTAATTTTTATTAAATATTATTTTATAAGATACATAAGTTTCAGTGGAATAAAAATATTTTTCAAAAGAATGAATCTCTGGGTAATTATCACAATTTCATTTACTCTAACTATGTTTTTACTTATTTTCTCATTATATAATGCTTATACCAGTTATCCTTTGCCACTCGAAGGATATTTACCAATGGTTTCTAAGGTTGACTCTCAAAAGTTATTGATTGAAAATACTCTTAATCCAATACATATAAATTGCCATAATGAACGGGGAGAAAGAGATTTTATAATAAATAAAAAAATAATTTGTAATATCGTAGTTAATTACTCTAAAGGATACAATTCTTATCTGAACTTTATTGAAACAACCTATTCTTATCAAAATAATTCACAAGAACCAAAGGGTTCTCTTCAATATGAAGACCAAATAAATAATTTGGAACAATATTGGAATATTGGTATCGATATAACTAAAGAATATGAACAAAGTATAACAAGATTTTATTTTCTTAATGAATCTAAAAGTCTAATTCAAACTAATGAATTGCGAATAAACCCCTCTAGAATAATTCAAGAACACGAATATTATGATAAAAAAGAAAAATCTTTTCTATTGTTTATGACTGCTATTTCCATACTTATTTTTTCTACAATAGCTTCTATTAAAAATTTTAAAGATATATGGGAGTAATTACTTTAGCCTAACCGTTGTATAAGGTCTTCCGTTTTTGGAATTTTTAGCATGTTTAATAAGAATTATTTTTCTGAAATATTCTAATTCTTCTAAATGATTTTTTATTGTTCGATTACTTGTATTCGCTTTGCTTTCCAATTGCCTCAATGACATCTCACCACTTTTTAATAATTGGATAATTTTCTTTTTTATTTCTAAAGGTCTTCTTCTTTCCGACATGCTACATATAGACCGCAATATTTAAAATAGAAATGCCACTTATATGAGGCAGGTAAAAATGACTAAAAATAAAGACAAAAAGATTAATTGAACTTGGATAATTATTATTGGAATGGTTTTAATAATAATTAAGAAAATTATAAAAACTTCGAACCCTTTTGTTAATCATATTAAATAAAGAGCGTCAAAAGAGATTCAACCCCCAAGCCATTCTGATTAAGACATTTCTTTTCAAAACTTATATATACTCAAAAAATTATAATTTTTGCATGGCAACAAGAAAAAGAACAAAAAAAAATCGACACGAAAAAATGAAGAAGAAAATGATTCGTGGTAAAAAGCCGATGACTCTAGAGCAAAAGATTGCTTTGAAAAAAATTAGAGAAGCTAGCAAAAAAAGACAGGAAGAAATTGATAGAAAAAAATAATTTCTAATCTATCGTCTACTCCAACTATTTCTTTTAAAATTACTTTGCTTTACATTTCCTTTTGTATTTCTTCCTCTATAATTTGATTTTCCATGACTATAACTTCCCCCCTGACTTCTGACACCTGATTTCCGATATCTAACTTCAGGCCTCTGATTTCTTCCATCACTTCTTCCTCTACTTGAATCTCTTCTGCGTGAATCAGAACCTCTACGCTGATTTCCAGAATCAACAATAATATTTACTTTTTCAATTCGTGGAACTTCAACTTGCTCTATTTTTAATTTTTCATCTCTTAAAATATTATTGAAATTATCATAATCTCTACTTGCTAAAATACTTATTGCAACTCCTTCTTTTCCTGCTCGTGCAGTTCTCCCGATTCTGTGAATATAATCATCGCTCAATTTTGGCAAATCATAATTATAAACATGGCTTACTGCTTGAATATCAAGTCCCCTCGCTGCAACGTCTGTGCACACCAAAACATTCACACCACCCTTAGAATTAAACTCTTGCAAAACCCGACTTCTTTTATTTTGGTTCAGTCCGCCGTGAATTGCCTTTGCATTAATTCCAAGATTAATTAAATTATTGGTTACAAAATCAACATTTCTTCGAGTGCCACAGAAGACCATAACTAATTGGACTTTTTCTTTTTTTAACAGATAAACAAATAAAGAGAACTTCAAACCGTCGGGAACATCGTAATAAACTTGTTTTAGTTTTGACGTGTCTATGTATGACTCAACAGAAATTTCTACAGGATTTTGTGTGTGCTTTTTAGCCAAAGGTTCTATTGCCGAAGATATTGTTGCAGAAAAAAGCATTGTCTGACGTTTTTTAGGACATTGATTTAAAATTAATTCAACATCTCTTTTAAATCCCATATCAAACATTCTATCTACTTCGTCTAAAACAAGGAATTTAATTTTATCTAAATGCAAGGTTCTTCTTTTTAGATGGTCTAAAATCCTGCCTGGTGTTCCGACCACAACATCTGTGTTTCTTAAACGTCTAATTTGATTCTCAATATTAACACCTCCATAAACCGGCAAAATCTTTAACTTTTTATGATATGAAAATTTTACAATTGTATTTGCAACCTGCTCAGCAAGTTCTCTTGTTGGTGTTAAAATCAATGCCTGAACTTTTCCATCTCTTTCTAAATTTTCAATAATACCTGAAGCAAACGCAAGGGTCTTTCCAGAACCTGTAGCAGAACCACCGACGACATCTTTTCCAGTCAAAACTAAAGGAATTGTTTTTTCCTGAATTTCCGACGGAGTTACAATGCCATCTTTCTCAAGTATAGACACAAACTCACGACTTAAGCCGAGTTCTTCAAATGTTTTCATTTGTTTAATATATTATTATCAAGAATTCATCCTGAACACAAGCCCTTTGCAACGTGATGTTCAAGGACTTACCAACATATAAGAATTAGGAAGATTATTAGTTTATAAGGGTATTGATATGGTAAAAATAAAAAAGAAATGGTTTGTTTATATTCTTGAATGTGAAGATAGTTCTTATTATACTGGTGTGACTAATGACGTCGATAAAAGAATGAAAACACACGCAAAAGGAAAAGGAAGCAAGTGTGTTTGTGGAAAAGGTTTTAAAAAATTGCTCCTAGCTAAATCCTGCAAAAATAAATCTGATGCTCACAAATGCGAATATGCAATAAAACAATTACCTCGAAATAAAAAATTAAGTTGGTTTAAGTAAGATAATTTAATAAATAATAATTTCTAGATAAAATAATATGGGAATATTTAATTTTTTTAAAAAAATAGTTGAGGAAAATAAAGTTGAGGAAATTGTTATAGAAAAATTGGCTTTTTCTGAAATTGGAAATTGGACTGAAAAGAAAATAAAAGAAAATGAATCTAAAGAAAAAGAAATTTTAGTTTTAGTTGAGGAGAAAATTAAGAATTTTATTAAGGACTTTGGAGAGAAAATAACAATTTTGGAAGATTTTGATGTTGGGGCAAAAAAAGAAAAAGACAGAATTAAAAATATTGTAATTAATAGCAGGAAAAAATATATAGAGTCTGTGAAAGAATTAATTGAAAGATTGGATAATTTAAAAGAACATAAATTAGAAAAATTTATTGAAAAAATAAATAAGATTTTTTTTGAATTTAATAAAAGCTCGTTTAAAAATTATGAAAGAACTACAATTTTAATTGGAAAAGAAATGGCAAGTATAAAAGAAAATCTGAAAATCTTTTCTAAAGATTTATTGAAAATTTTTGATGAAAATAAACAGATTGTAGATTCTTTTAAGAATCTTTTGATAATTAAAGAAAAGTTAAATGCAATTAATTCAATCAGCAAAACTCTCGAAGGGATTAGTGAAAAAAGATCAAATTTAAATAAAAAAATAATTGAGAAAGAAAAAGAAAATAAAACTTTAAAACAAAATTTAGATGAAATTAAGATTAGTCCTGATTATTTAGAGAACCTAACTAAACAAAAAAAAGTTGAATCTCTTAAGGAAGAATCAAAAAAAAATATTTCAGAATTAAAGCAACTTCTTGATTTTAAGGCATTAGCTAATTTCTTTCACATAAACCCAGAGCAAATGAAAATCGTTAAAGACCATAGAGAATATTTTCAAATAAATTTTGAAAGAGATAATGGAAAAATGATAATGGATTTGTTAGATGAAGCTAAATTAAATAATAATATAATTTTAGAAAAAGTAAATTTAATTAGAATTAAAAAAGAAGAAATCTCAAATTATGAAATGAAAATTAAAGAAGATGAAACTCAAAAAGTAAATTCCAATATAAAAGAAATTTGCTTTGAAATTGATGCTTTGAAAATTGAAAATATTAAAGAAGAAAAAAGAGATGAAAAACTTAGATTAAATAACAAAGAATTAATTGATTCACTAAAACAAAAACTTGGTAAAATGAATGTTGAAGTGGTTTGATTATTCGCAGTGGTTAAAACATGTAAATTTTATAAATAATTTTTACGAGTTTAAGCAATTAGATTCAAAAATATTTTTGGTTCCTGAAATTTTAAAACAAAAAGTTATTTAAACTAAGTTTTACTAGTTAAATTGTCTAACTTCGGTTAGGCCTTCTGACTTCGGTCAGTTGTTGGAAGAATTGAACTTCGGTTTAATTCTTCCATTTTTATTTTAAACAAAATTAAACTTTTTTTAGTAATTTTATTTCTAAAAATTTTATTGAAAAATAAAAGCTATCAATCTATAAGTCAAAAAAGAATTAATTTGTTTATGGAAATCACTTTTACAAAGTAGTGACAAACTAAAGTTTTATAAAGGATAATTTCTTATAATTATTAAGATGGTATACAGATGTTTAAATTGTGGAAAAGAAACAGCAGGATTTAATTGCGATTGTCAAAAAGATAGAGCAATTTGGGATTCAAGTTTACGAAAAAGTCAGAACAAACTTCTTAATCAAAAAAAGAAATAATTCTAAAATGATTACTTTAGTTTCAAAAATATTTACTAGGGGCAAAGTTTAAATTCTTCTCACTCTTTTATTAATAAAGTGGTGAAAATAATTAAAGCTTCTGGAATTTCTGAAAAGTTTAACAAAAGTAAAATTGAAAAAACAATTGTTAAAGCAGGGGCAACAAATGAATTAGCAAAAAATGTTGCTTCAAAAATTAGTAAAAAAGTTAAATCTGGGACTACAACAAAACAAATTCTTAATCAAACATTGAATTTATTAAAATTAAAACCAGAGATTGCTGCTAGATATGATTTGAAAAGAGCTATTATGAATCTTGGTCCGCACGGGTTTTTGTTTGAAGAATATCTTGCACAAATTTTACAACATTATGGATATAAAACAAAAGTGGGTGTTGAACTTAAGGGAAAAACTGTTACGCAAGAGATTGATATTATTGCTGAAAAAGAAAAAGTTTATATGATTGAAGCAAAATATCATAATCGTCTTGGAATATATACAAAAACAAAAGTCGCTTTATACACTTATGCGAGATTTTTAGATATTAAATCTAATCCTCAAAACAAGATTGACGAGCCATGGTTAATTACAAATACAAAATGCACTTCAAGGGCAATTGCTTATAGCAAAGGAGTTGGGCAAAAAATAATTAGTTGGTCTTATCCTTCAAAAGGCAATTTGCAAGAACTTATTGAAGATAAAGGATTATATCCTGTTACAATTTACAAAACTATTTCAAATCCAGTTAAAGAAAAATTGTTTATGGCAAAAATTGTTTTGGCTAAAGATTTAATGCAACATAGTTTAAGTGAGTTAAAAAGAAAAACAGGTTTAGATGAAAATACA
>JAUVHP010000060.1 GCA_030593225.1 archaeon | reverse complement strand
TTGTTTAATTTCAACTTTTACAAGATTATCTCTAACTCGTTTTCCATATCTTGACCCAAATCTTCCTGCTGATTTTGATTTTTTTGATTTAGTTGGCATGTAGAAATTAAATCAAAAACGAGTTTTAAAATGTTGTGTTTTGGATTTGCTTTAAAGAAGATTTTACTTTCTTTGCTAAACCAACCTCATAATTTGCCTGGCCTTGCAATTTCTTTGATTTGCTAGAAAAATAGTCTGCAATTACATAGCGACTATCCCAAAAAAGTTGTTCGTACTTTGAAGCCTCGTTACAAGGACAACCTTCTACTACCTGTTTTCCTCCGAGTCTTCCCCAAGAAATAGAACTTAAATTATGAAAAATATATTTCTCAGGTTCTAATTCTGATTTTTTAATTAAATTTTCGAATTCTCCTTCATCATAATCTGCCCCATCTCCTATAAAATGAGTCCTATCGCAAAATTCGCAGTCTATAACAATTGAACTTTCATCAACAACTGCCCTCATAAATTCTTTGCTTGGGGCAGGAAGCTTATTTTTTGAATCCATGAAAATTTATAATTTAATTACTTTAAATAAATTTATATATTTAGAAAGATATAATGGGATAACGCAACTCCCAACCCGTGAAATCTTCTTTAAATTCGCTTTGCTCATTTATTCGAAATTTCAGAAGATGCTCAGATTTGAAGGTTCAAATACCTTGGGTTACATCATAAGTCATATTCCGTAAAACGGAATATGATACAAATGGGGTTACCCGGATTTGAACCGGGGTCGTCAGGCCCCAAACCTGAAAGGCTACCAGGCTACCCCATAACCCCATATGTAAATCTAAATTTATTTTACTTTAAAAAATCTCTGATTAGAATTATTTCTTTTTCGGATCTGCTTTCTTTTCTTCTTTTTTCTCTTCTGGTTTTTCTGTTGCATCTTCAGCTTTCTTTTCTGCTTCAGCTTCTTTTTCAGCTGTTTCTTGTTTCAGAATCTTTTGCTGTTCTGCATTTGTTTTTGAAAAGTATTCGTCTAGCTCTTTTTTCTTTTCTTCAGAAGTTTCTGTTTTTTCTTCTTGAATTTCTTTATCATATTTTCCTTCCTCAACTTCTTTTGCTACTTCAACTGCAAGTTTATTTTCAATTAAAACCCCTAAACTCACACAAGTTCCAACAACAGATTTTACTGCTGCCTTTAAATCATTAGCTAATAGATTAGGTAATTTTGTTTTTGCTACAGAAATAATTTGTTCTATAGACGCATTTGCCACTTGCATTTTATTTTGCATTCCTGAACCTTTTTCAATTCCAAGTTCTCTTTTCATTAACTCAGACATTGGAGGTGAAGAAACTTTTATTTCAAATTCTTTTGTTCCTAAATCAACATCTAATTCAACTGGGACTTTTAATCCTTTGAAATCTTTTGTTACTTCATTTACTTTTTTAATAACTTCATTAATATTAATTCCTGCTGGTCCAAGTTTCTGGCTCAAAGCTGGTCCTGGTTTCATTGCCCCACCTTCTACTAAAATTTTAATCTGCATTTTGTAAGTTCGCCTTTGGCGAAGAGTTTAATTTAGTTGAAAGCTCTGCTTTCAGTTTCATACGGCTTTCGTAATCTACAATTTTACCTAATTCTTTATCATTTACTAAAACATATCCAACTACAAGTGAGTCTTTATCATATTTCTCCAAGATATCTCTAACTTTCCCATATCTTCTCATAATATTAGATATATCTTCTCTATTTTCATTAAGTAAAGTATCAAAATAGAAAATTTGAAATTCTCTATTAATTCCTATTGTATGTTTAATTAAGGACTTATCTTCAGTTATACTTTCTAATACTCCCTCTTCCTCTAATGTGAGTAATTCTTTTAGCCCTTCTGTAAAAATGTAAAGTTTATTAAATGACCAATTAGAAAAATCAGAATAAGTTAAAACTCTTTCTTCTCCACAATTCCTTGCATATCTTGCATAATCTCTTAAACTAATCTGGGATACATTATTCATCTTCGTCTTCTCCTTCTTCACGTCTTATTACTTTTACATTATCTAATTTAATTGTTACTGGCAATGGAACAACTGCACCCAATAAACTTACTACAACTTCTTCTTTTTGTTTGTCTATTCTTAAGACCTTTGCTTTTTCTTTTTTGAATGGCTCTGAAATAATTTCTACAATGTCGCCTTCTTTTATTGAAACTGTTATAGCTGTTGGCTCGACCATGTTTTTGATTTCTTCGTACTCAATTGTTTTTCCAATTATTCCTTTTACATACGGCAAATTAAACACAGCTTCTTCTGCTGAATCTCTTTCACCTGCTTCTAAAAAAATGTAACCCCTTAATCCATGAGGGCGTAAAACCGAGAATACATTTAAGTTTTTTTTCTCTGCACGTTCAGAAATCATTTCTACTGCTCGTTCTTCTTTGTTTGTTATTACTTTTATAATAAAAATCATTTTATTTTAGCTCAATCTAGGACATAAAATCTTAGAAAGATATAATTAAGTGAAATTTGTGGTTTTTAAATATTTTGTTAATTATTTTTACTTAATATTTTTTCACCAATCCCATTTTAGAATAAACTTTTCATTATCATTGAAATTAAAAATCCAATAGCTCCCAAGGCCAAAATTCCTATTGCAGAAACTTTAGCAACCATTTCAAATTCTTTTTTTGAAGGTTTTTTCAAAGTATGCCAAACTCGTTTACACTTAATAAAAAATGATTTTGATTTTATCCATAATGTCATGATAAGAATAAAAAAAACTTGTTTTTAATTATTTTGTTTTTCCAATTTATTGCTTATTTGATTTATCTCTATCTCCAGACTTCCCAATTCTTTTTCATAAAGCATTTTAACTGTTTCAAGAACTTGCTTTCTACCTTCTAAGCTTCCTGGAGAATATTGATCACAGTTATTACAAGTAATATAAGAGTTGCTCTCCTCTCCTTTTACCTCACACATAAATTTGGCCCATCCTCTGTTAGACATCATTCCTTTTGAATAACACCCGTTCATTTTTTCTTCTTGTGTTGAGGGAATTTGTCTTCTATCATCCCATTCTAATCCTTCCATGAAATTATCACAATCTCTCCATGCCAACAGACCATTATTTCTATCAAGAAAAGAAACATTAGATAAATCAAGCCCATGATTAAATTCAAATTCTCTAAAATCAACTTTATTTCTTTTAAGATAATTTAATAAATTATTAGAAATTCCAGATAAAACCAATAAATAATTTTTTGTTGGCATTTTATTCAAAGAATTCTATTCCTAATTCGTCTTCTATTTCTTTGTGTTTTATGCTCTCAATTGATTCCCCATGTCCTAAAATTTGTGAGCTTTTTACACCTGTTGCAATTAATAAAACTCTTATTGATTTGTCCATATCTGCTGCAATTTGTGCCCCCCAAATTAGTTTTGCATCAGGTTGTAATTTGTTTCCGATTGTTTCTATAATTGATTTGCATTCATCTAAACTCATGTCTTGGCCTCCAACAATATTTACTAAAGCTCCTGTTGCGTTTGAGATGTCCACGTCTAATAAAGGATTTTCAATTGCTTTTTCTACAGCATCTATTGCTCTGTTTTCTGTATCTGATTCTCCCATTCCAATTAATGAAACCCCTCCGTTGACCATTACGGTTTTTATATCTGCGAAATCCAAGTTTACTAAACCAGAAGTTGTTACAAGTTCTGTTGTTCCTTTTACTGCGTTTGTTAAAATTTCGTCTGAGATTTTGAATGCAGTTTGCAGAGGTAAATCTGGTGCGAGTTCTAATAATTTATCGTTGGGGATTACAATTAATGTATCAACACAACTTTCCATTTTTTCTAAGCCCTCCATTGCATTTTCAATTCTTTTTCTTCCTTCAATTGTGAAAGGTAAAGTTACAACACCAATTGTTAAGGCACCTTGTTTTTTTGCCATTTTTGCGATTTCTGGAGCAGCACCTGTTCCTGTTCCACCACCCATACCACAAGTTATGAAAACCATATCGCTTCCTGAAATTTTTTTCTTTATTTCTGATTCTGATTCTTTTGCTGCCTCTTGTCCAATTTTTGGTTTGCTTCCTGCACCTAAACCTTGAGTTAATTCTTTTCCAATCAAGATTTTCTGGTCTGCATTTGCATATAATAAATCCTGGGCATCTGTATTTACTGCAATTAATTCTCCTCCTTTAATTCCAATTTCTTTCATACGACTTAAAGAATTATTTCCTCCACCTCCAACACCAATCACTTTTATTTTCGCTGTTTGCTGTTTTAAAAGTTCTGCTAATTCTCTATCAATATCTTTTATTTCTGGCTGCATAGAATCTTGCATAGAATTTGAATGATTTTGATACATATCTTCCATAATTAAAAGATAAAAAGTTTGTTTATAATTATTATTGTGATTTTTTATTGATTTTTTAAGAATGAGATTATTGTTTCTTCTCTTCAACTTCCTTCACTTCTAAATCCAAATCAAACATTTCTTTGAATTTATCTTTAAACATTGGAACAAATTGTGCAAATTGTTTATCTGTAGAAATAATTAATTTTTTTTCTTTGATTTCAAAATCTAAATCTTTTTTAAATAAGAAATTGATGAATGATTTTATTTTTTCTTTTTTGTCTTCTAATTTTCTTTTTATTTTAATTTTGTAAGTTACTATTTTTCCTGCGATTGGATTATTAAAATCTGTCATTACTCTTCCTCCTGAGACAGAAATTATTCTTGCTATTCGTCCATCAAAATTAAAAACTGCTCCTGGAAAAGGATTTATTTTTTGTTGATGGAAAACTTTCATTGGAATAATTTGGACGAGTTTTGAATCTCTTTTTCCAAAAGCGTCTTCTGGTTGGAGTTCTATATTATATTCCCCAATTTCTTTTCCAATTAAAAAATCATCAATACCTTTTAGAAACATTCCTTGTCCAAGAGAAAAAATAAATGGTTTTGATTCTAATTTTAGTTTTGATTTTTCAATATCTTCTTTTATATTTGAATCAAAAATGTCCCTGTCTTTTACTTGTCCTGTGAATTCTATTTCTATGAAGTCGTTTTTTTGAAGTGTCATAGAATTTTTTGAGTAAAAATATTTATAAATGTATTTAATTTTTGTTTACTATGGTTTTAAAAATTATTAATGCGACAGAGGCGAGAGTTGGAACAAATATTCTTCTTGAGGAAAAACCATGTACTATTAAGAAAATAGATATTAGTAAAACAGGGAAACACGGGCATGCTAAATGTCGTATTGAAGCAGTTAATATTCTTAATGGAAATAAAAAAGTTTTTGTGATTCCTGGACACGATAGATTAGAAGTTCCAAATGTTGATAAAAGAAAAGCCCAGATTCTTTCTAAAGGAGATGTAAAGGCGAGTTTAATGGATTTGGAAAGTTTTGAGACAATTGATGTTGGCTGTCCAGATAAAGAAGTTTTTGAGCAGTTAGAAGAAAATGGAAATTGTGAATATTGGGATATTGAAGGCACAAAACTAATCAAAAGGAAACTTTAGTTTTACTTATGCATCTGCCCAAGCGTGGTCGAATGAAAGGTGCAAAGTTGATTAAGAGAAAGTTGTGATTAAAAAACCTTAAAAACTCAATTTTTCTAAACTAATTATGGCTAAAATACCAGAAGCACAAAATAGATTATTCAAGAATGTTTTTGTATGTAAAAACTGCCAAAACAAAATGAAGGCGGATCATCTTAAGATACTTGAAGGAAAGATTAAATGTAGAAAGTGTAAGAAAAAAGCCTTC
>JAUVHP010000090.1 GCA_030593225.1 archaeon | reverse complement strand
CGTGCGTTAATTTTATTAAAGTTGCTGAACCAGTTTCACTTATTTCTAATTTAGAATAAAGATTATTGTAATTTTGTTGTGCAATTTTTGTATTTAATCTTATTTTCACAACTTTTTATAGCTAACATTTTATTTAAATTTATCATTATTTAATTGTTCTTTTGAGAATAAATATTGTTGTTTATTTTGATGAGATGTAATTTTTTTAAGTAAAAATCCTTCTTCTTTTGCAATTTCTTGGAATAAATGCATCCTTTCTTCAAATAATTCAGTATTTTGTTCTCCAATTGAAATACACATTGTTATTTTTCCTTTTTTTTGAATTTGAGTATATCTGATGAATCCTCCAAAGATTTTTTCTAGTTCTCTTATTTCAGGTTTTTTAAAATAATTTATCATTTTAATTTTTTATATAGTAAATAAGCTTCCCCAAATTTTGAAGGAATTTGTTTTCTTTTATAATTTTTTTGTTCAAGAATTTTTGTAAGGTCATCAATTTTACTTTTAATATAATCTCTTTTCATAGGCACAAAAAGTATAGCCCTATATAGTTTGTTATTAATTGTATTTTGTATAATATTTATTGAAAATCCATACAATTTTATATCATTCCCTAATTTTAATTTTTCTAATTTGTTTAGATTCATAATTTTGGCTAACAACTTTATTATTTAAATTTTTCCACAACAAACCGAATCATCATTTCTGAATTGCATGTGCTAATTATTTTAAAACCTGCTTTTTTGAACTGGTTGTGGATTTCTTTTTCTGTGTAAAGATAATAATAACGCACTCCTTTGTCTCGCCATTTAATCATTTTTTCTTTTGGCGAATTTTTGAATCTTTTTGATTCTCTATTCCAGACACCGATAAATGCTTGTGCTTTTGGTTTTAAAACTCTGTAAAGTTCTTTGATAACTTTTTCTCTGTTTTTTTCTCCTTTAATACAATGTAATGAAGAAATGCAAATTGCTGAATCAAAGAAATTACTTTCATAAGGAATTTTTGTCATTTCTGAGACAATAAATTCTGCTTTGATTTTTTGTTTTTTGGATTTTTGTTTTGCAAGTTTAATCATTTTTTCTGAAAAATCCAAAAGATATATTTCACCTTTTTTTATTTTCATTAAATGTCTTCCTGAACCACTTCCTAAATCAAGAACTTTTCCTGTTTGTTTTTTAAGAAATTCTGTTGTGTGCAAAGCAGGAAGTTTTTTGAATTCATGCCATTCTTCTGCAATGTTTTCCCAAATTTGTTTTTGTTTCATAATTCTTTGAGTATACAAATCATTAAAAATGTTTTTGAGGTTTAAAGTTTAATGAGTTATCAATATAGAATTGACAAAGAAAGAAGAAGATGGTTCATTTTTCAACCCTTTCTACAGAAAGTTCCTAAAGTTACTGACAGAAATTCTGGAGAAGAATACTTTGCAGGAGATTTGAATTTAGAAGGGCTTGCAAATGCAGTTATAGATATCTATGAAGGTTTGCCATTAAAAGATGATCTTAGAGAATTAAATATGATACAATTTTATTCTAAAAGAAATGATTATGAAACAAAGACAATTCTCAGATTTTGCGATTATCTTGAAGAACAAAGAAAAAAAATGAATTCCTTAGATAATGTGATTCAGAGGAAAGAGGATAAAATAAATCGGGCTTTTGAGGTTCTTGATTAACTTTATTTCATTCACCCCCAAATTCCACCAAAGTAAAAACAGGATATTTTGTTAATTTTTCTTTTCCTCCAAGTTCTGGTAAGTCAATTATGAAAGAACATTCTACAATTTCTCCACCAAGTTTTTCTATTTTTAGTCTTCTCTTTAGGATGAATATTAAAGTTTAAATAGAAGTAATGCTTTGTTTTATCGACGATAAATAGATTTTTTATTATGGTAAATAAAGATAAAGAGCATATTAAGATTAGGAATTTGATTGAAGATTCTTTTAGAGAAGGTTTGCCCCTTGAGGAAATTTCAGAGAAATTTTCTATTCCCATTGGGACTCGATTTGTTAAGAAAAGTGTAAAATGGTATATTTATTGTATTAAGGCTAAACAAAATCAAAGAAGGGCGATAGAAAAATATCCGAATTTATATAGTGATGCTGGGAAGATTGCTCATCAAAAACATCCTTGGATTGGAAAGCAATTAGGAAAAAAATATGGCCCTATTCAAGGTAAAATTAATGCTGAAAAATTGAGGGGAAATTCAAAGTATTTTTCTAAGATGGCTAAGAAATTACATGAAATTAATCCTAATCATTCTAAAGATAATATGAAGAAAGCTCACGAAACAATGAAAAAATTGGGAAAATTTAAAGAACATCAAAGATACGCTGCTTTTAAGTGTATGGAAAAAAATCCAAATCAGTTAAAAGAAATGTCGAAGATTGCACATGAACAATATCCTTTGGCTTTATTGGCTTTGGAAAGTAGAAGAAAAAATTATCCTTACAAGTTTATGGAATGTTTGTTTGATTCAAATCAAGAAAAAATATTGTGTGAAAAATTAGTGGAAAGCGGATTGATTAATAAACCCCTTGAAAGAGTAAATGTGCATTTTAGAATTGGGAAATGTCATGTTGATTTTTTTATTGATAAAAAACTGTTTGTTGAATTTCATCCCCCCAGAAAGTTTGGAAGATTAATAGAAACAGAAGAAAGCTATTTTTTAGAAAGAAGAAATCTTTTAGATGAAAACGGTTTTCAAGAATTTCCTTTGATAGTAATTAGTAATATTGGGGCTGTGGATAATAAAATAAAAGAAATTATCCAGATTCTTCAAAGTTAATCATACTAAAAACTTTATACCCTTTATTTTCTAATTTTTTTCTTCCCTGTAAATCATTTAATTCTATTATGAATGCTGTTTCAATTATTTCGCCCCCTATTTTTTTAACCAATTCGCAGGTTGCTAAACTGGTACCAGCAGT
>JAUVHP010000073.1 GCA_030593225.1 archaeon | reverse complement strand
TCCAAAAGAAAAAACCACTTATGACCACAATCGCAGACCCACAAGATGCAAAAAACCAAACTAGCCATTTAAAAAAAGTTTTCAGTTTCATAATTCCTCTGTTTTCTAAAATTAAATTACAAAATTTCCTAAATTTCAGGATGACTAAAAACACTCTTACACATTTCATTCTACATTCTTACAACTAACTTTCTACTTCTTACTTCTTTCTCTTTACTTCTACTTCTTACTACTTTTTTTTCTTTTCCATTTCACATTTCTTTTTTCTTTCTTCTTTTTTTCATTAATTAAAATTCAACATTTTCCAAGCTTCTCCACCTAAAATTTACTTATATATTTTTTATAATAATTTCTAAAAGAAATCGTTCTTATAATGAAATATCCTCATGAGAGGTTATTTTTGGGTATTCCGCTTGTTTTGTTTTGTTAATTAATGAATATGATTTGACTCAGTCAATTTAATAATTTTTTTCCAGCCTTTGTCGTTTCTAAATTCTTCAACATAAATAAGATTTTTTTCAATTAACTCATTCTTAATCTTATTTCCTTTTCTAGACGACAAATTTAATTTACCATAAATATCAACTGTACCATAATTTTTGTCTTGATTTTCACGCAGAAAAACTAAAAACCTTTCCTGCAAATTACCAGCATCAAAATTAGTATTCTTATAAATTTTTTGTTTCTCAAAAGGAACAACATCTTCAGAATTCAATTGATTCTTTAAAAAATAATTAATAACTTTCATAACATTTTCTGACAAATACTTTCCCTCAAATTTATACTCTTCCAATAAATTCTCAATATCAACCAAACTCGTTCCATCATTCAACTTTTTTTTAACAAAATCATAAAGCACATTCTCAACATCACTAAAATTATTAATTTCTTTAACAGATTTTTGAACTTCAACATTCTCAATCTTTACAGGTTTTAACACAATCTCTTTAACAAAATCCTCGTCAATATTAACTAAAGGTTTGACATTTAATTTCTGACATCCGAAATCTTCTCTTTCTGATTTCTGACATCTAATTTCTGATTTCTGACTTTCCTCTTTAACATCAATTCTATCATAATGAACATTAAGTTCAACAGGTTTCTGTTCAATCAAATCATTATTAAATTCCTCGTCAATATTTTTCTCAAAACTAATTCCAGACATTACTGCTTTTGCCCTGCTCTTAACTTTTTCATCATCCACATAATTCCCTTTCAATTCAGTATTGGGAACCTCAATTAAAAACGGAGAAGTATATCTCTCAGATAATTTAACAATCGCAGACCCAACAGGAAGCATTGAAAAAAATTGCCTCTGGTCTACTAGTTGCATAATTCCAGATATATCAAAAATATCCTGTGGCAACTGTTGCTGAAACGCAATATGACACGCACTATTTCCCTTCACAGTATCACTCAATTTAGAAACATGCTGGTCAAGACAAATCAAACTCGTTCCATACTCTCGCATCTCCCTATAAACCATATCAGTAACAGACTCCTTAACAAAATTAGGCGCACTCTTTAAAAAAATATTATGTGCCTCATCCACAACAATCGCATGGTCAAATTTTCCAGAAACATTTTTCTGATTTACCTTTTTCAATTTATAAATATAAGTCAAAAGAAACTCACAAAAAAACTTTTTCTCAATATTACTAAGAGCATTTAATTCAAGAATAACTTTCTTATCTAAAAGTTCCTCCACTGTTAAATCTCCCTCGTCTTTAGAATTGCAAATACTGCCAAAATTCCCAAAAGTCAAAACACTCGCAATACGCAAAGCACTCTCAAGCCAACCAGCTTCCCTGCCTCTTGTCTTTTCCAACTTCTCTTCCAAATACCATTTAATATTTTCCCACGTCGGATAATTTTCAGAACCATCATAAATTCCCCATTGCTTAAACGCATCATCAAGTGTCTCAAGCAAAACTTTATGAACACCAAACGACGCTGAAAAACTCTCAACCAACAAATCACACAAAATATTAATCCATTCTTTTGGACTAATTCCTTTGGGTGGCTGATTAATATTTATCTTAAACAAATTGCTAACTTCTTCATTACCAACAGTAAAACATACAACTTCTGAATCAGCTAAAAGCAAAGGCCTAAAACTTTTCTTCCAATCAAAAACCAAAAACGACTTATCCTGTTTAATAAAATTATGAACTAAATTAATTGCCAAAGTAGTTTTACCACTTCCACTCATTCCACTAATACAAACATGTCGAGGCCAATCCTGCTCACGCAAATTAAAAGGAAAAAGTTTTCTCCCAGCATAGCTAACCATTCCTAAAGAATATTTCCCATCCAACTCAACCTTCGGGGGCTCAAGCAAAACCTTATTATCTAACAACTCACCAAGATTTTTATAATAAAGAGCACTCAAAATATGCCCAATCTCTTCTCTCTCTTCCATTGACTCAGCCATCGCATACTTCAAATAAATATCATCAATCCGTTTTCCAAATACAGGTTTCAACTTACTGCACAATTGCTCAACTGATAATTTTTGTTGCATTTTAAAAAATAACTCCTTTAACTTTCAATATCTCATACCATTTATTCCATCTCTCTTGTGCAAATCGTCTATTTTCATCTCGCAATATTATTTCTTTAAACATATCATTAACCACATTATCCTCTTCCCCTACAATTTCTCTCATTTCACAATAAATCCTTTTTACTTCTGTACTAACACAATTACTTCTTCTAAATTTCATTCTATCAGCATCATTATCAAAACCTAATACATATAGCTCATCAATAGCTCTACCTCTAAAATTATGTAAATTATCAAAATCTTTAACAGGGCGTTTACTAACTTTATACAAATCTTCTAAACAATTTTCTTTTCTTAACAAATATTCTACAACATCTTCTTTCATTTTTTGTTGCATTATTTTCCTCTCCAAATTTCATTAAATTTATCAATAATATTTTTTTTATTCAAACCATATTTTTCAGCAACAAGTTCTGCTTCAGATTGATAATTGCCAAAATCTTTAAGAAATCCAGTCTTTCCAGCCCTTATTGTAGCTTCAGCCATTGCATAAAGATTTTCCCAGGTATTTCCAACAGCTTCTTTTAAAATAATTTTTTTTGTATTTAACAAACAAGGTTCATTTGATTCATTTAATTCATTTTCAAAACTTAATAAACTAGCACAACTAACAAAACCATTTTCTGCAGAACCACATACAGACCCTAATAATTTCTCTATAGAAGTATAAATTTCACTTTCCATTAATAACTACCCCCTTTCATTTCAGAATCATTCAAAATTTTTCCAAACATATTCATTCTTTCTTCTTTTTCACTAAGCTCTTTCTTGCACTCTCTTAATTCTTTCTTAAGCAAAGCAACATCTTTCCAGCAAGTCACTCTCTCATTTAACTGCAATTCAGAAACCTCAATTTGCTTTTGCCTCAAACCACTTCTCTCCTTAAAATCCTCAGAATCCACAGCAACATTTTTCAGCAAAAAATTCTCAATATCCATCTTAATTTTCTCAACCTCATCAGACAGACTCTTACTCAAAGCCTCTCTCTGTCCAATTAAATATTCAATTTCAGTTACAGAATTCTTAAGAGAACTAATTTTCTCCTTCCCAACATTTTGCAAAGAATCATTCTCAAAACCACTAGGTTTTCCAGAGTTTCCACACTCAAAAGAGGGTTTTCCAGTTGAAATATCTTGTAATACCATATAACATTCTAAAAATTTAATTATATAAATGTTTCTATAATGTTATTACTTTATAATAAGAACTAGATATTTCAATTTTTACAGAAATACAAAATAAAAATTTTCTCTCTTTCCAATTTTTGTTACTAAAAATCCTTCTTCAATCTTTTTTAATTGAATTCTATAATTTCCAGCCCTAATTCTAAACTCATTATCTTTATTTTTCAATTTAATAATATCAACTCTTTGATTGTTCCTAAGCTTTTCAACAACAAAAGAAATTTTACTTTGTATACGAGAATTCAAACAATAAAATTGTTTTTCTGCCTTCTTAGAAAAAATAATCTTCATCAAATTCCAAGATTTTCTTTAATTTCTTCCCAAGTAACAAACTCTCCTCGTTTATACTCTTCAAGAGAGACCTCTATATCCTTTTTGGCCTCCTCAGAAAGCTCCAAATGTGGCTCTATAAAATCCCAAATAACTTCCTCATAAGATTCATTTTTTTCTTTAAATTCTTTTAAGGCATTTAATAATTCTGTACTTATTCTAATCGAAGTTTGGCTTTGCATACAATATGTATGTATTATGCATATTTAAATTTTTTTAAATCCAACGCTTACGGAATATTCCCTCATTTCTTATTTCAAAATTCATCTCTTTTTTAGGCAAACTTCGATGCTTCATGTAAAATTCCCAAGAATTTT
>JAUVHP010000098.1 GCA_030593225.1 archaeon | reverse complement strand
GGAAAAGAGATAAGAAAAACTCATACCTCTAAAGGATTAGAAGAAGAAATAGAAAATGAAATGAAATGTTTTTATCAAACAAGGTTATCTGAATCAGTTAATTCAATATCTATTTATCCAGGTTCAATTAAAAAAGTTATTAAAGAACAAGAAGGAAAAGCAACATTAGAAGATATAAAATCAGGAGGGAAATTTTGCGGAGGAAAATATGAAGATAGAGAACCTCTTAAACCAACTAATGAAAGATTTGAACATTATGGAAAAATTTCTGCTGGGAAAATATAATCTGTAATAAGTTACTAATCACAACAATACTTAAAAATTAATTTATTTTTTTATAGTCATGACTAGAAGAGAGGTATCAAAAAATCTTTTTCTTTCAATTTTGTTGCATGCACCAAAAGTTATGCATAAACTTGGAGATGAATTAAGTGTGAATAATCTGATATATTTAGCAGATACAGCAGAGAATATTGTAAAAGAATCAGGATTTTATTTAAGAGATACATATATGCCTGAAAAATCTAATGAACTATATGAGGGCTGGGAACCACCATGGATAGGAAAGTATTCCCAAGAATTAGATAAGGAGCATGATTATGCAGCCCATATTTGTGCAATTTATTCAAAAGCAATAGAAAAATTGGAAGGAAATAAATTTAATTCAAAGATTGGTCTTGAGGAATTATTCGTGTTTGCAGACGTAACAACATTTTTAACAAAGTAACAAGTTACATCAAAACGTTTAAAAAAAAACTTCACATAACTTTTTTATGAAAAAAAAGAGCATTATAACTTTAATAATTATTTTTGGAATAATTTTATTATCATTTGCAATTTTAAATAAATCTCATCCAGATATTGAAAAAGAAACCGCACAATGTATAGGAGAAAATTCAGTTCTTTATATTCAATTAGGTTGTTATGCGTGCGAGACCCAAGAAAAAATGTTCAAAAATAATTATCAATATCTTAATGTAGTTGATTGTTTTTTTGAAAGAGAAAAATGTCAGAATGTAAAATATACTCCAACATGGATTATTAATGGAGAGGAATATACTGGTGCTAAAGATATAGATAAATTAAAAGAACTTACAAATTGCTAATGGACATAAATTTTTTTAGAATAACTGCACTTGCCCTTGCTGATTCTGTGAACCCTTGTGCAATCGCGGTTTTAACAATGGTTCTTATGTCTATTTTAATTCAAAATCCAGAAAAAAGAAAAAAAGTTCTTTGTGCAGGATTAGCATTCGTCGCCTCAGTTTATATTGGGTATCTTTTTTACGGAGTAATTATAATTCAATTCTTTAAAACCTTTGCACAATTTTTAAGAGAAAGTTCAAGCATTGTCTACAACAGCTTAGCAATTTTAGCAATGATTTTAGGAGGATTAAATATAAAAGATTTTTTCTATTATAAAAAAGGCGCACTTGCAACAGAAATGCCGATTTTCCTTAGACCAAAATTAAAAAAAATAACTCAAAAAATTGTCTCCCCAATAGGTGCAT
This sequence comes from archaeon, assembly GCA_030593225.1. Taxonomy (GTDB): domain Archaea; phylum Nanobdellota; class Nanobdellia; order Pacearchaeales; family GW2011-AR1; genus JAUVHP01. The sequence continues at coordinate 1,090 of JAUVHP010000098.1, read as the reverse complement.
TTGTAATAGGATTTTTCGTAACATTATTTCTACTGCCTTGCACAATCGGACCTTATATTATTGCCTCAGGTCTTCTTGCAGAACTAGGAATTTTTGGTGCAATCCCTTGGCTGTTGTATTATAATGTTGTTTTTGTTTTGCCAATGCTCATAATTGTATTAGTAGTATATTTTGGATTCACTAGAGTAGAAGAGGTCTCAGGTTGGAAAGATTTGAACATAAAGAGATTACATTTAATTGCAGGAATCTTGCTCTTTGCAGTAGGTTTCGCCTTACTAATGGGATGGTTGTAAAATAATCTTTTTTGAATATAAAACATTATAAAATAAATATATTTTCAGATAATATGAGAAATGGTTCTAGAATTAATATAGAAAATTTTTTTTCTTCAATAGAGATTGCAGACATGTATGATGATATTGCTATGAAAAAATGTGAAGATGAATTTCAAAAAGGAGCAACCCCTTTAGATATAGATTCTGAATCTGATACAATTATTGAACCTTGTGATTTAATGCCCTATGTTTTAGAAAATTTTAGAGAAGAGATTTATAAAAAAACTAAAATTGAATTAATGGTCTTTAAAATTATAAAAGAATATCCTAGAAAATATTTTGAAAAGAAATTTAATAGTTATCATTTAGAAAGTTGTAAATTAAATTTAGGAAATGATTTTAAAAGAGCAAGAGAAATACTTCAGACAGAAATTATAGGCGAGTTAATTGTTAATGGATTACCTGTAAGTAATTCTAGAATAGGGTTGGATTTAAAAACATTTATTCAAGAATATAAACCAAGCTTACAAGAAAAATTAAGACAACATTATTCAATTTAATTATATAAATTTTTAATAACTTTACTCATAAATCTTTTTTTCCATTTAATATTGTGGCATCAACTCATTATGTCCGAACTGAATAACTAAATCAACTTTTGGTTTTAATTTTTCTATTCCTGTTGGTGTATCACATGCCCCAAAACAATTTCCAATCCAAATTAAAAATTCAGCACCTGTCTTTTCGCGTAAATAATCTACAACAGAAATTGAATATTGTTTAAGTCCGTCAGGAAATTGCAATAAAACTAATTT
>JAUVHP010000010.1 GCA_030593225.1 archaeon | reverse complement strand
CAACATTTATAGAATCATTTAGAGAAATTGTTTTCATAACTTCTCCTGCTAAAATTTCCTTAAAATAAATATACGCTGAATCTGCATCACTATCAAAAGTTATCCTCATTTTTTTATTACAGTTACAATCCTTATAAATTTTTCATTTCAATTCTTCAACCAATCTCTCAACTCTTTTTTTAATCTCATTAATTATTTTCTCTAACTTTTTTACATCATCATCTTCTGCATCTTTAATTTTCCACACAATTGTTTTCTTTCCATACTTTTCATTTTCCAAAACTTCTTTCAGAACATCATTAGCAACTATAATTGATAAGTCCTGCCACATCAACAATTTGCTACTTAATCCTTTTGGTTTTCCATTAATACCAACCCCTAATTTTTTCGCAACAGATGCTTCAATTTTACTCACTGGACGCCCACGAATCAACCCAGCACTTTTAACTTTGATTTTTTTATTCTTATTAATCTTATTAAAATAGCTTTCAGCAACCCGACTTCTAAATCTATTATACTTACAAATAAATAATATTTTCACCATTTTTTTAAGGACGGAAGGAGGGAATCGAACCCTCGTTTTGCGGACCACAACCACACGTAATAACCGTTATACTACAACCGTCATAATTTCATTAATAGACCTTAATTTATAAGGTTTTTCAGAACCTATCTTATCCACAATAGCAATCTTTAAAATAAAACAAGGTTTTCTTAATCTTGCTTCTTAAAAAAGAGAAAATGGCAGAATACAAAAATAATTTAAAAGACAATTTAGATATTCCAAAATCTTCAGTAACTGTCCTAGAAAGCAGGTATTTGAAAAAAGATTCATTTGGAAATATTCTTGAAACAGGCGAGGAATTAATGCAAAGAGTGGCAAAAGATATAGCTGTTGCAGAAATCTTGCACATAGAAGAATTTAGAAATCAAATTACAAAGGACACAACAAAACAAGAACTTTATGCTCTGGCTGAAATTTCTGAAAAAGCAAAACAAATGGAAAAAGAATTTTTAGATTTAATGACTTCAGGAAAATTCTTACCAAACTCTCCAACATTAATGAATGCAGGAAGAAAATTACAGCAACTTTCAGCTTGTTTTGTGTTGCCAATAAAAGATAGCATTGAAGAAATTTTTGAAACACAAAAACAAATGGCAGTTGTCCACAAAAGTGGCGGAGGAACAGGATTTTCATTTGATAATCTTAGACCAAACGGAGCATACATAAATTCAACAAGCGGATATTCTCCTGGACCTATTTCATTTTTATTTTCTTTTAATGAATCTGCAGGGCAAATAACTCAAGGCGGAAAAAGACGCGGAGCAAATATGGGAATTATAAGGGCAAATCACCCAGACGCACTTTGCTGGATAAAAGTAAAACAAAGAGAAAAAGTTTTAGCAAATTTTAATTTATCAATAGCATTTAGCGACGATGAAATAAAAGCAATCAAAAATAATGCATATATTCAAATAAAAGACCCAAGAGGAATTGATTATACTATTGAACACGCAGAAAAAAGAGTAAAAGAAATAACTTTTGGAAGAGGAGAAAAATTTATTACTTCTTGGGAATTGTCAAGTGATAAAACAAAAATTTTAGATAGAGAAACAAAAGAAGAAATAGGAAAAGTAGAAAATGATTTATTATATCTTAAAGCAAAAAAACTCTTTGATTTAATTATTAAAGGAGCTTGGGAAAAAGGAGAGCCAGGAGTTATTTTTATTGATAAAATAAATAAATTTAATCCAACACCTGAAGTTGGAAAAATAACAAGTACAAATCCATGCGGGGAGCAGCCCCTCTTGCCTTATGAAAGTTGTAATTTAGGAAGTATTAATTTAAGTAAAATGATTGAAAATCATAAAATAGATTTCCAACTTTTTGAAAAAACAATAAGATGTGTAACAAGATTTATGGACAATGTTATTGACAGAAATAAATATCCATTAAAAGAAATAGAAGAAATAACAAAAGCAAATAGAAAAATTGGAATTGGTGTAATGGGTTTTGCACATATGCTTGTTAAACTTAAAATTAGATATGATAGTGAAAAAGCAATAGAAACAGCAAGAGAAGTAATGGGATTCATAAACAAAATTTCAAAAGATGAATCAAGGAAATTAGCAATTGAGAGAGGAGCATTTCCAAATTTTGATAAAAGTATATACAAAAATGACTTGCCAATAAGAAACGCAACAACCACAACAATCGCTCCGACAGGAACAACAGGAGTCATAGCAGCGACGTCACAAGGAATAGAACCAATATTCCAGTATATCTCAATAAGACATGTAAAAGATACAATTGGCGAAGATTTAGTAGAAGTTGATAGGGCATTTAAAGAATATTTAGAAGAAAAAAATTTATACAGCGAAGAGATTTTGAAAAAAATTGGTAAAGACGGTTTAGAAATAGATGAATTAAAAAATTATAAAGAAGAAATTGAAAATATTTTTGTAACAGCCCACGAGGTTTCTCCAGAACAGCACCTCAAAATACAATCAGCATTTCAAGAATTTACAGACAATGCAGTTAGCAAAACAATTAATATGCCTAATAAAACAACAAAAGAAGAAATCGCAAACGCATATTTAACTGCTTTTGATTTAGAATGCAAAGGTCTTACTGTTTACAGAGACGGAAGCAGAACTTTTGAATTATTAACTGACTCAAAAAAACAAGAGAAAAAAACAATTGACTTGGACAAAAGACCAATCCTTATAGGAACCACAATCAAACAAATAACACCCCACGGTTGGGCGTTCATAACATTAAACGGAGTTATTGAAGACGAATTTATACCTTATGAAGCTTTTATCACAATTGGAAAAGGTGGAAGAGATATCCACGCAATTTCAGAAGGAATGGGAAGAATAATTTCAATGTGCTTTCAAAACAATGTGTCATTAAAAGAAATAATAAAACAATTAAAAGGAATTAGTGGGGCAACGCAAACAGGATTTGGACCAAACAGAATCGGTTCACTTCCAGACGCAATAGCCAGAGGACTTCAAGAAGCATACACACAATTAAATCAAACTTGTTTAACAAAAAAAGAAAACACTAAAGAAACTCAAGAAAAAAAAGAAACTTCAAAAAACTCAGGAAATTTTTGTCCTGACTGTGAACGAATGTTAATGAATATTGAAGGTTGTCAGAAATGTGTTTGTGGTTATTCTAAGTGTTGAAAAATCCTAAACTTAATAAGCAAAATCATGATGTTTCAAAGTGATAAAATAAATTTTATTTTCTTCTGTCTTAAATCTCAAAACAAAAGCACCCAAATGAACTCTTTGCTCACCTTTTAAAATATTTCTTAAATGTTTAATATGTTGCGGCTCAATTAAAATATTCTTAATTTTTTTCTTTAATCTCTCATAAAGAGATTTATCTTTTTTCTTTAATTTTTTCAACTGCTTTCTAAATTCTTCTGAAAAGATAGCTTCATACATTTTAGATAGTATCAAAAAAATTATCTAACTCTTTTTCTGTTTTACAAATAATAACATCTCCTTTTCTTATATCTTTCTCCCCTAAACTAATACTCTCTTGAAAATCTTTATCCACAAAATAAAGTGATTGCTTGATTTCATTTAACATAAATTCCATTTGATTTATTTTTTGCATACAATTATTAATATTAATAGTTTTTAATTCCATAGAATTGATAACAATATATAATTTAAATAATTAACTATCTACTTTGTCAAAAATGCATTTGTGATTATTCTAAGTGTTAAATTTTTAATCCCTCATTTCTTATATCTCCTATGAACTCTCAAACAGAACAATTCATTAATCAACAAATACAAAAAATAATCAAAGAATTTAATTTTCTAAATAGAAAACAAAAATATCCAAACGAATGTCCTTGTTACACTGGAAAGATTTGTCACAATATTTCTCCAGAAAAACTAAACTGTTTTTTATGTTATTGTCCAGAATATAATTCAGAATTAGAAGAGGGTGGTTGTAGAATAAATAATCCAAACGGAAAATGGTTATTTAATTATAAACTTCCTAAAGGAAAAATATGGGATTGTTCAGATTGCGATTATTCACATAGAGTTGAAATAGTAGAAAAGTATTTGAAAAAGATATTCTTTCAAAAAAATAAAATGCAAATAAAAATAAAAAAACTTCGCCCAGATGCAATAATTCCAAAGTATGCACATGAAAACGATGCAGGAATGGACTTATATTCAATAGAAGAAATAACAATTCCAGCAGGAGAAAGAGCAGTTATAGGAACAGGAATTTCCATAGAACTTCCAAAAAATTATGCCTCATTAATCTGGGGAAAATCAGGTCTTGCAACAAAAAACGGAATCACAACTATTGCAGGAGTAATTGATTCTGGCTATAGAGGAGAATACAAAGTAGTTTTATTAAACACTTCTTACAATGATTATACAATTAAAAAACACCAAAAAATCGCTCAACTCTTAATTCAAAAAGTGGAAACAGCAGAAATAAAACAAGTAGGTGAATTATCTGAAAGTTCTCGTGGAAAAGGTGGGTTTGGTAGCACAGGATTATAATCTAAATTTTTATAAATAGTAAAATTATACTTTTTCTATGACAAATAATGATTTAGTTCCTGAATTAACAAAATCAGAATTTGAAGATTTTACTAAAGAAGGGTTTGTTTTAATTGATTTTTTCGCAGAATGGTGTATGCCTTGTTTAACAATGTCCCCAATAATAGACGAATTAAGTGAAAAATTTAAAGGAAAAATCAAATTCGGAAAAGTTGATGTTGGAGAAAATCAAGATATTGCACAGAAATTTGACGTTGTTTCAATACCAAATTTTGTTTTACTAAAAGACCAAAAAATGATTGACCAATTTGTCGGGGCAATTCCAGCAATTGAATTTGAAGAAAAATTACAAAAACATTTGGGATAATTAAATTTAACAACTCTTTCTTCCAATAATAAACATGAAAACAATTCTAGTAACAGGAGGTGCAGGATACATTGGAAGCGTGTGTGTAAAAAAACTTCTAGATAAAAATTATAATGTAATTGTATTAGATAATTTAACTAAAGGAATATTATCTTTAGTAGATAAAAAAGCAAAATTCTATGAAACAGATTTAATCAATAAAAAAGATTTAGAAAAAATATTCCAAGAAAATCAAATTGATTCAGTAATTCATTTTGCAGGGTACAAAGCAGTAGGAGAGTCAATGACAAATCCTTCAAAATATTCAGAAAATATAACAGGCACAATTAATCTTTTAGATTTAATAATAAAATACAAAATCAAACAAATAATTTATTCCTCAAGTGCAGCAATTTATGGTGAATCAAAAGAAGAAATTATAAATGAAGAATCTCAAACAAATCCTTCAAGTTATTATGGTTTTACAAAACTTGTCTGCGAAGATTTAATAAAATGGTATTCAAAATTACACAATTTAAATTATGTTTTATTAAGATATTTTAATGTGGCTGGAGATGGCGGACTAAATTACATTGACCCTGATGCCCAGAATGTTATCCCAATAATAATGGAAACTATGTCAGGTAAACAAGACAAATTCATAATTCACGGAAACGATTATTCAACACCAGATGGCACAGGAATAAGAGATTACATTGACATAAACGATTTAATTGAAGCTCACATTTTATCATTAAACTTAGATTCAAATGAAATTATAAATCTCGGAACAAACAACGGAGTAAGTGTAAAAGAACTAGTTGATATAACAATGAGTTTAACAGGTAAAAATTTAAATTATGAATATGGAGAAAGAAGAAAAGGTGATTGTGCTAAATTAATTGCCTCAAACACAAAAGCAAAGAAACTTCTTAACTGGCAACCCCAAAAAACAACACAAGATATGATAAAATCAACTTATGGGGCTTATAATGACTGAAAAAATTTTGCACATTCCCCTCGAAGGCGAACCTTATTATCCCAAATTAGTAGTTAAAATTGATAAAACCAAAGAATTTAAGTATTCTATTAGTTTATGTATATTAAAAGAAGGCGATACAATTATGTTATGTCATTGTGATAACTATCATGGAAAAGGAGACCATATACATTTTTGTTATTCTAACGGGAAAAAAGAAGAACCATTTAAATTCAAGGGTTTTGATCAAACAATAGAATATTTTAAAAACAATTGGGAAGAAATAAAAGGTAAAATAGAAAATGGAAATTAATACAATAAAAACAATATGCGATTCACCTGTTGAAATGAATGAAGTAGAAGAATATTTAGTTGTAGATGAAAATCAATCAAAAGAAATATTCACAGATAAGGTAAAAAATATTATAAATTTTTTAAGAAAAAATAATCCAATAAATGAAAAGAAAATAAATTCTCTTTTTGGAGAATCTCATAAAGATTTAGTTCTTATGAGACATTTTAATTTAATTGATGTTCAAGAAATTACAAAAAATTCTTTAGATAATATAATTACTCTAAACAAAAATTTAAGAGTTCTTAATTAATGTTAGTTTTATAATTCTTAACTGGGAACCGCAAAAAACAACACAAGATATGATAAAATCTACTTATGAGGCCTATTGTAAAATTTTATAAACTAAATTCTTTTTAATTTTCTAAGTCGCAACTCGACTTAAACAATGGCCTCGTAGCTCAGTCTGGCAGAGCACTAGACTTTTAATCTAGGTGTCGCGGGTTCGAATCCCGTCGGGGCCATATATTTAGGATTCGAAACTTTAAGGTTTGTGTTTCGAAATTTTTAATTTTGGAATGCAGTGAGAGATTTATCCATGAAATCACGAGATTGTGTTTCGAAATTTTTAATTTTGGAATGCGATGAGTGACTTGTTCACGAAACCGAATCCCGTCGGGGCCACTTTTATATAATCACAATAATATTTATATAAAATAAAGAACAATAAATAAAATGAATTTAATTTATCTTTGTAAAAAGGATCTTAGCCTAAAAGCAGATCCATTAATGGAATTATCACTGAAAAAAGAAGAAATTGGTTTAGATTTCTATTCCCAAAAGATGGTGCCTTTTCTTAATTCACTAAAAGGGCTTTGTCCTAGTAAACAACCAGATTCAAAAAGAAGATTATTTCCACCAAGATTTATGATAAGTGCTTATAACCTCTCTCAAACACAGCAATATCTTCTAAATCAAATAGATGAATTAGGATTTGAAATTCAGGATTATACAAGTTTTAAATTAGAAAGAAGTGGAGCTAAACCAGCCCAAAAATATGAAAAAAAATATGAAATTACCCAATATAAAAAGCAAAAAGGAATTCTTGTTTTAGAAAGAGGAAAAAAAACACAAGCAAAATTATTTCCAGAAGAACACATTAATAATATGTGGGCACGTAATGATAAGGTTACCAATAGAACTACATTAAAATTTTTAAATCTATAATCGTAAAATCCCAAAATCACCTACAACCGCAAATTTTATAAACGAAAAATTTGTATCTTTTATTATTGCGCAGTTGTTAAAGTTGTTCATTAAATATTAATTGCCTAAAAAAATAATGCATATTCTAGAACCAAAACACTTAAAACTTAATGAAAAAGAAGCAGAAGAGCTTTTAACAAAACTAAATATTTCTAAATCACAATTACCAAAAATTTTATCAAACGACCCTTCGCTTCCTGAAAATTGTAACATTGGAGATATTATTAAAATAGAAAGAAAAAGAGATGGAAAATTAAATTTATATTATCGGGTGGTTGTTTAAATGAAAAAAAATCAACATATAATTATTGAAAAATATCTTAAAGAACACTCACTAGTTGAATCAAATATTACTTCTTTTAACGATTTCCTTGAAAACAGAATGCAAGAAATTGTAGACGACATTTCTCAGTCAATAAACAATGAAGAATTTGAAATAAAATTAGGAAAAATAAAAGTAAGAACACCTGAAATTACAGAAGCTGACGGAAGTTCTTCAAAAATTCTTCCCTATGAAGCCCGACTAAGAAACCTAACTTATTCAGCACCAATAACAATGGAAATAATAGTAAAAAAAGATGACCAAATTGATTCTGAAATTGTAGAAATAGGAAAAATCCCAATAATGGTAAAAAGTAAATTTTGCAACACACACGGAATGTCTAAAGAAGAGTTAGTAGAAAATTACAACGACCCATTAGATACAGGAGGATATTTTATAGTAAATGGAAATGAAAGAGTAATGGTTATGGCAGAAGACCTTGCAGAAAACCAACCCTTCATAGAAGTAAATGCAAAAAAACAATTAATACTAAGACTTTTTTCATTAAAAGGAACTTACAGAATTCCAACAACACTTACTGAAAATAAAGAAGGAATATTTGAAATTTCATTTAGCAGATTCAGAGATTTACCTGTAATCGTTATTCTTAAGGCATTGGGGCTAACAAAAGAATCAGACATTGCAAAATATATTGGAAAAGAAACAGATAGTGTTATTGTAAATCTTTATGAATTTGTAAACATTGCAACAGCTGAAGACGCAATGATGCACATAGCAGAAATTGTTAATTTACAAGGAACAAAAAAAGAAATTTTAGACAGAGTAAAACAAAGAACTGATGCTTATTTATTTCCACATATTGGAAAAGAAAAAGAAGACAGAATAAAAAAAGCAATAACTTTATGTAAATTCATAAAACAATATTTAATTGCAAAAGAAAATCCAAAACTTAGAACAGACAAAGACCATTATGCAAATAAAAGAGTGCGACTTTCAGGTGACTTACTTTCAAGTTTATTTAGAGTTAATTTAGGTATTTTATTAAGGGACATTCAATATTCATTGCAAAAATCAAGCAAAAGAAAAAAGTTTTTCTCAATTAAAACAATCGCTAAATCAACATTATTTTCTCACAGAGTTGAATCAGCAATTGCAACAGGTTCTTGGACAGGAGAGCGTTCTGGTGTTACACAAAATATGAGTAAAACAAATTACTTGGACTCAATTTCACAATTACAAAGAGTTTCAAGTATGCTTCCAAGTGACCAAGAAAATTTCATGGCAAGAACACTTCATCCAACACATTATGGAAAATTCTGTCCAATTGAAACACCTGAAGGAACTGAAATCGGTTTAAGAAAAAATTTAGCTATTTTATCAAGAATTTCAACAACAGTAGATTTAGACCAAGATAAATTCCTAAAAGATTTACAATCAGATGGCTTAGACATAGAAGGCATAGAAGGAGTAGATGTTTTTTTCAATGGAAGATTTATTGGAAGTATAAAAGAGCCAACTGAATTTGTAAAAAAAATAAGAGAAAAAAGAAGAGAAGGTATGTTGCCTTTGCAAATGAATATTAGAAACGATGAGAATTTTGGAATTGTGACAATTTCAACTGAACCAGGAAGAGCATTAAGACCAGTAATAATTGTAGATAATGGAATTTCAAGATTAAAAAATGAACACTTGATTCAACTTGAACAAAATGAAATAAATTGGAAAGATTTAATCAACCAAAAAATAATGGAATACTTAGACACTGCCGAAGAGGAAAACGCATTAGTAGCTTTATTTTCAAAAGAATTAACACCAGAACACACACACTTAGAAATAGACCAAATGGATTTAATGGGGGTTGTAACAAGTTTAGTTCCATACGGAAACCATGACCAGAGTTCACGATTAATGCGTGGAAGTAAAACTTTCAAACAGTCCCTAGGAATTTATGCAGCTAATTATTTATGCAGATTAGATACAGATGTAAGTATATTGCAATATCCTCAAAAACCAATTGTGCGAAGTTTTGTTTACGACACATTAAATACTTATCCTGCAGGACAAAATTTAGTAGTAGCAATTATGAGTTACGAAGGATACAATATGGAAGACGCATTAGTATTTAATCGAGGGAGTTTGCAAAGAGGAGTTGGAAGAAGTTTTTATTTTAGACCATATTCAACTATTGAAATGAACTATGCAGGTGGACTTAAAGATAATATAGGAATCCCTGACAAAGATACAACAGGATACAAATTAGAATCTAGTTATAGACTTTTAGAAGATGATGGAATTATATATCCAGAAGCAGAAGTTAAAGAAGGAGAAGTTTTAATGGGAAAAGTTTCCCCTCCAAAATTTTTAAGTGAAGCAAGAGAAATTTCAGTAAGAACAAAAAAAGAAGCTAGCACTGTAATGAGACAAGAAGAAAAAGGAACTATAGACACAGTATTTATAACTAAAGATAAAGAAGGAAATAAAATAATCCAGCTTAGAACAAGAGACCAAAGAATACCAGAACTAGGAGACAAATATGCTACATCGCACGGGCAAAAAGGAGTAATTGGAGCAATTATTTCAGAAGATGATGTGCCATTTACTGCAAGTGGAATAAGACCAGATGTTATTTTCAATCCGCACGGACTTCCAAGTCGTATGACTGTAGGATATTTATTAGAATTATTAGCAGGAAAAGTTGGATGTCTTCGAGGAGAAATGGTTGATGGAACACCTTTTACAGGAGAAAGCAAAAAAGAACTTGAAGAGCAAATGAAAGATTTAGGATTTAGATACGACGGAAAAGAAACAATGTTCAATGGGATAACAGGAAAAAGAATGACTTCAAAAATCTTTGTTGGAAATTTATATTATCTTAAATTAAAATATATGGTTGGAAATAAACTTCACGGGCGTGCTTCAGGAAAAGTTGCATTATTAACAAGGCAACCAGTTGAAGGTAGAGCAAGAGGAGGAGCATTAAGATTAGGAGAAATGGAACAGCAAGCATTAGTTGCACACGGTGCGTCGCTATTACTAAAAGAAAGATATGATTCAGACAAAGTTAAACTTCATATTTGCACTAAGTGTGGGGCAATTGCAATAGAAGATAATATTAAAAATAAAATTTACTGTCCAATTTGTAGCACAGAAGAAGTTGAGCCAGTTGAGGTTTCATACGCATTCAAATTATTATTAGAAGAACTACAAGGACTTCACATTAAAACTAAATTTACTTTAAAAAACAAATACGAATGATACCAAATAAATCAATAAGAAAAAAAGTAGGAAAAATAAGTTTTTCTTTAATTAGTCCTGAACAAATAAAAAAATTATCTGTAGCTAAAATTGTAACACCAGAACTTTATGATATTGACGGTTACCCTGTTGATGGTGGTTTAATGGATTTAAGATTAGGTGCAATTGACCCGGGTGTTAAATGTAGAACTTGCGGTGGAAGATTAAAAGAATGTTTAGGTCACCCTGGAAAAATTGACTTAGCAAGACCAATTATGCATTTAAAATATATTCCATTAATAGAAATGGGACTAAGATGTTTTTGCCATGATTGTGGAAAACTTTTACTTGAAGATAAAAAATTAGAACAATATTCTCCAAGTGAAAGAGCAAAAAAAGCAAAAGATTCTAAGAAATGCCCTCACTGTAATAACATTTGTGAAAAAGTAAAATTAGACAAACCAACAAGTTTTTACATTGGTAAAAAAAGATTATTCCCAACAAGAGTAAGAGAAATTTTAGTTAATATTAAAGACGAGGAATTAAATAAAATCGGGGTTGATTTCAAAAGTGCTCGTCCTGAATGGGCAGTTTTAACAGCATTATTAGTTCCATCAGTTACAGTTAGACCAAGTATTATTTTAGAATCAGGAGAAAGAAGCGAGGATGATTTAACGCATAAACTATCAGATATAATTAGAGCAAATCAACGGCTTTGGGAAAACTTAAATGCAGGAGCTCCAGAAGTTATTATTGAAGATTTATGGGATTTATTACAATTTCATATTACAACTTTCTTTGATAACACTGTTGCAAGAATTCCTCCAGCAAGACACAGAAGCGGTCAGCCATTAAAAACAATCACAGAAAGAATTAAAGGTAAAGAAGGGAGAATCAGAAAAAACCTTGCTGGTAAAAGAGTAAATTATTCAGGACGAACTGTAATTTCTCCAGACCCAAAAATAGAAATCAATGAAGTGGGAATTCCTTATGAAATTGCAACAGTTGTTACAGTCGCTGAAACTGTGAATGATATAAACATAGAAAAATTAAAAGATTTAATTTTAAAAGGGAGTAATTATCCTGGAGCAAATTATATTATAAGACCTGATGGAAGAAGAAAAAAAATAACAGATGAATTAAAAGAAGAAATAATTGTTGAACTTTCTCCAGGATATAAAGTTGAAAGACATTTGCAAGACGGAGATGTGGTTTTATTTAATAGACATCCTTCACTTCATAGAGGAAGTTTAATGGCACACTTTGTAAGAGTTCTTCCAGGCAGAACATTTAGATTGCATCCAGCAGCAGCTGCACCATATAATGCTGATTTTGACGGAGATGAAATGAATATACATTCTCCACAAACAGAAGAAGCAAGAGCAGAGGCAAAAATTTTATTAGATATTAAACAAAATTTAATTTCTCCAAAAAACAACACAAACTTTATTGGATGTATTAAAGACACTGTCACAGGAAATTATTTATTAGGATTAGACAATTTTTCACAAGAAGAAGCAAATCAATTATTATTTAATTCAGGAATAGATTTAATAGTTTCAAAAAAGAATATTTCTGGAACAGAATTATTTTCTATGGCTTTGCCAAAAATAGATTTTTCAAATGACTCGATAAAAATCAAAAACGGAAAAATTATAGAAGGTATAATTGATAAAACAACTTTTAGTAAAGAAAAAGGAGCATTAATAAAAGAGTTAGACAAATCACTTGGAAGAATGCAAACTTTTGATACAATAAAAAAAGTTTTTGATTTAGCAAATAATTATATTACTCAAAGAGGAATTACAATCTCAGTTGAGGATTTAGATATTGACGATAAAGTAGTAAGTATGGGAGATGAAATAATAAAAAAAGCTCAACAAAGAACAGATGAAACAATTGAAGAATATAATAAAGAAACTCTTGAAATTATTCCTGGAAAAACTCTTGAAGAATCAAGAGAAATAAAAATCCTTCAAATACTAAACGAAGTTCGTACAAAAATTGGTGCGATTGTTAAAAAAGAATTCTCTCCTTTAAATCCTGTAAGTCATATGATAAATGCAGGTGGTGGAGGAAACATTCTTAATATTACTCAGATGGCGTGTTGTGTTGGTCAGCAAGCATTTGCAGGCGGAAGAATTGATATTGGTTATACTCACAGAACACTTCCTTTCTTTAAAAAAGGAGACCTATCTTCAAACGCACGAGGATTTATCAACAGCCCATTAATAAAAGGTCTAAGACCAGATGAATTCTTTTTCCAAGGAATGACTGGGAGAGATTCTCTAATGGATACTGCACTAAGAACTCCAAAGTCAGGTTATTTATATAGAAGATTAGCAAATGCTCTTCAAGATTTAAGAATAGAATACGACAAAACAGTAAGAGATAGTAATAATAATATTATTCAATTTATTTATGGTAACGACGGTAAAGATATATCAAAATTACATCTTGACGGAAACATTGACCCTGGAGAAGCAATAGGAATAATTACTGCACAATCTTTTGGTGAATCTTCAACACAAATGGTTTTAAACACATTTCATATGGCAGGTGTTGCAGAAATGCAAGTAACAACTGGTTTGCCAAGAATTATTGAAATCTTTGACGCAAGAAAAAAACCTTCTTCACCAAAAATGGAAATTTATTTGAAAAAAGAATTTAACAATGAAAAAGACACAAAATTATTCTCTGAAAAAATTAAAGAAGTAACTCTAAAAGAAATTTCTTCAGAAATTAGTTTAGATTTCAGCAGTAAAATAATTGAAATTGTAATAGATAAAAAAGGATTAAGACAAACACATACTTCAATAAAAAAAGTTGTTGAAAAATTAAATGATTTGGGTTTTAATGTTAAAGAAGGATTAAACTCAATAAAACTAAATGCATCAGAATATAATTTTAAAGAAATTTATAAACTTAAAGAAAAATTAAAAGACACAATAATTTCAGGTGTTAAAAGTGTGGAGCAAATTTTGATTGTTAAAAAAGATAAAAATTATATAATTATGACTCTTGGAACAAATCTTAAAGAAATTCTTAAATTAAAAGAAGTAGATGTGGAAAAAACAATTTCAAATGATTTGCATGAAGTTGCGAGTGTGTTTGGAATTGAAATATCTAAACAATTAATTATTAATGAAATTAATGAGGTCTTGCGTTCACAAGGTATTGATATAGATAAAAGACATCTTGAGTTAATCACCGACGCTATGACAAGCACAGGTGTGGTTAAAGGTGTAACAAGAATGGGAATGATTGCTCAAAAATCTTCAATCTTAGCAAGAGCAACTTTTGAAACACCAGATAAACAATTTGTAAACGCGTCAATTAAAGGAAACGAAGATAAATTAACAAGTGTTATAGAAAATATTATTTTAAATCAACCAATTCCTGTGGGAACAGGTCTTCCAGGACTTACTGTAAAAATAACAGGTCCATTGATAAAAAAAGATTCAGATAAAAAAGTTGCTAAATCAAAAATTGTCGAAGGGACAAATAAATAAATGACAATAGATTTATAAAATAATTAGACCAACAATTTCTATTAAAGATGGCAAGTATAATTAATATGCAAGATATACGTTACTTAAATTTATTTAGTAAAGTAACAAGAATAAATACACGATTTTGTTTTAAATATAATGAAGCAATTTTTTTCTGTGTTCCAAAAAGTTTACTTCCACGTGCAATTGGAGAAAATGCAAAAAATATTAGACAAATAAGTGAAATTCTAAAAAAAAGAATTAGAATAATTGCTAGTCCAAAAGGCATAGAAGATTTGAAATATTTTGTTGAATCAATTGTAAATCCAGTTACATTCAAAGAGATAGAATTAAAAGACAATGAAGTAATATTAACCGCAGGGCATCAAAGCAAAGCAGCTCTTCTTGGACGAAACAAAAGACGACTTTTAGAAATGCAAACAATTATCAGAGATTATTTTGGAAAAGAATTTAGAATTATTTAATTAAATTTTTTCTATTTTCATAAGCTTTTTTTAATTCTTTTATACGATTTTTATCTCCAACTTTTATTGGAATTATTTTTAATTTATTGGAACTACTTTCTTGCATTCTTTCGTATAATTTTAATTTATCGAAACGATTACTTTTAGATAATCCTATGTCTTTTGGTGCATTATAATCCGAAATTTCATAACTACCCATACTAAACCAATGCATTCAAACTTTATAAAATTTAGGATTATTCTTTTTTTAATTAATTGCCTTTTTCACATAATTAACCTCGGAAAGTTTTATAAATCAATTTTATTATCAATATTAAATCAAATGGGATTAAAAAGTGCAATTAAAAAGGTAAATGAAAGAAAGAAATTTAGATGGAAAGATAGAAAGTACAAGGTGAAAACTCTTAATCTTTTTGCTAAATCAGACCCTTTACAAGGTGCAAATCAAGCAAAAGGAATTGTTTTGTCAAAAATGCAAAAAGAAGCAAAACAGCCAAATTCTGCAATGAGAAAATGTTGCAAAGTTCAATTAACAAAAAACGGGAAACAAGTAACAGCATTTATTCCAGGAAATTTAGCTCAAAAATTCGTAGACGAACACGATGAGATTATGATTCAAAGAATTGGTGGAAAACAAGGACGTTCCAAAGGAGATATTCCAGGGGTAAGATGGGAAGTAATTAAAGTAAATGACCAGCCACTTGCGAGATTAGTAAGTGGAAAGATTGAGAAGGGTAGAAGATAATGGCAGAACAAAAATTACAACAAACTGAAAATAAAGAAATCAATTTCAAAATTTTTGATTTATATGATATTTCAGAAATTAAAGTTCAAGAACTAGGATTAAAAGCAGTAATAAATCTAAAACCAAAATTAATTTTAAAGTCGCAAGGACGAAATGTAATGAAACACGGACAAACAAAAGTTAATGTTGTTGAACGACTAATGAATAAACTTGCTGTTGCAGGGCATAGAGGAAAAAAGCATAAAATAGAAAAAGGAAACGCAACAGGGAAATATTCTAAAAATATGAAAATTGTTTTAGAAGCTTTCAAGATTATTGAAAAGAGAACAGGAAAAAATCCTGTGGCAGTTTTAGTGCAGGCAATAGAGAACGCAGCACCACGAGACGAGGTTACAGTAATTGAATACGGAGGTGCACGATATCCTCAGGCAGTTGATGTTTCACCTTTAAGACGGGTTAATCTTGTTTTAAAATACATAGCACACGGTGCCTCAGACAAAGCATTCAACAAAAAGAAAACTTTTGCACAAGGTTTAGCAGACGAAATAATTATGGCTTCAGACAAAAATATGGAAAGTTTTTGTATGAGAAAAAAGAATGAAAGTGAGAAACAGGCTGATTCGGCTCGTTAGGATTGAGAGAAATTTTATAAAGAAGATTTTCTAATTGATTTTAATTATAAATTTGAAGGAGTTGGTCTAACTCTTGCATCAATTATCTCTTTAAAAATAATTAATTCTAAATATTTGTCATCTAATTTTAATTCATTTAATTCTTTCATCTTCCTTTGTTCATCATCTTTAAAAAATAAAACCAATAAAATACCTCGTTTAATTTTCTTTCCTTCCATGTAAGTAGGAAGTTGTTCTTGAAATCCTTCAAAAAGTTTTTTATGACTTGCTAATTTTATCTCTAAATGTGTTCTTGATTTTACTCCTTGAGAAAAAGTAAAATCTATTCTTCCATTTCCAGCTTTAGATTCTGGAGAAACTTCTATATTATGTTCTTCACAAATTAATTTTATTGTAGAATAAAAAATAAGTTGGACATAGTCTTCTTTAAAGGGTATGCCTGTTGAGGGATTTCTTAATAATTTATATCCTTCTTCTTTTTCTATAAAATGTCTAAATTCTTCAATTAATTGCTTAACAAAATCAAAAAGATCTTCATAATTATATTCAGATTTTATTTGAATAGGATTTAATTCATCTTTAATTTTTGAAGGTAAAAATCTTTCATAATAAACTTTATTTTTATCTTCTATATAATTATAATAGTCTTTCTTTATTTTTCCTTCTCCATAAAACGAATCAATAAATTTGTATAATCTATTTGGATTGTTTTTAACTACTTCCAATAATTTATCTCTATTAATTTCACGACTAAATCTAATATTCAAACTACTCCGTAAATATTCCGAATCTTGTTGTAATAAATACTTTTTGAACTCATCAGAATTCAAAAGAGGAGATCTCCGCAAAAATTCCTTAGGGACAAGAATAATAGCTTCATTATTTTTAGTGTTTTTAGGTAAATTAAGATGGGTATCTCTCCAACGATCTTCATTATAATCAAACTTATAATGATTAACTGGAAATTTTTCATTCATCTCTATCCCATTTTCATTACAAATTCTTTGGGTATATCTAATCAACTCTTCTTTTAGAATATTTGCCGTTATATCACTAATTCTATCTGCTCCAATTCCCTTTGAAAAAAATGTCAAAATTTCTATATGAGAAAAATTTTCTGCATTTACTTCAAGATTATCTATCAAATCACAAATAGCAAAATATAAATTTTTAGCAAATGACATACCTGTGCCAGAACCATGTCTTAATCCTTCACCATATCCCAATCTTAAATAATCCACCTCTGGGAATATTAACATCTGCTTCAAAAGTATATCTATATTAGAATCTTTAATTGAACGATAATAAGCAATTCTTTTAATAATATGGTTAAAAAAATTATTTATTTTTTCTCTCGCATTTTCAAATTCAGGAATATCACTATTTTCTACCAAATAAGGATCTAAAAATAATTTTACATCTTTTTCTAATACTGGATTAAACCATTCTTTATCCCAAAAATTTTCTACCTCATATACATCTGAAAATAACATAAAATTATAATAAATCTTGAATATTTAATATTTCCCATTCCAGATTAACAACATCTCAAAAATCTTTTCTTGACAAAGTCTGAAAAGATTAGTCAATTCAATCCCTCTCTCCAATATTCACCCTCTTCAATTCAGACATTTCAATTATTTCTTCACTTGTAAAATGTTTAAGATTAATGAATTTCCCAGCATTCATTAAATCAGAAATATTACTTAATTCAGGCTCTCCAGGAGTATGATATGAAATAATAATTACAGTTTTCCCTAAATTTTTTATTAACCTTACAGCTTCAATTAAATCAGTATCCCCACTAAGAATAATTGCGATATCATAAGCATTTGTATGGGCAAGATGAATTAAATCTGTTGCCATTAGAACATCCACTCCTTTTTGATAAACTTCACCTTTGCTTTGTTTTAAGGGAGTTGACCTTATATCAATAAATGAATTATTTTCTAATTCCTCAAATAATTTTTTTTGACCTTCAAAATTTCTTTTTTGCTTATCAATATAAAAAAGATATTCTTTCTTTTTATATTCTAATTGTTTTTTAATTTCTTCCACATGTAGATTTATTTTTCTTCTTAATTTATGAGATAATTTTTCTTGTGAAACAAGATTCAATAAATTATGTTCAATTTTTATCATCCTATTAAGTTCTGCTATTTTCTGATTACAACTCCAACGATGGCTATTAATTAAGTTTGAACTATACCTTCCTTCGTAAAAATATGTTTTAATTAATTGAAAATCTTCTTTATTTAAATTATCTATAGATTTAATTTTTTTCATTAAAAAAGGAATATATTTTTTATAATCCCAAAATCTTTTTTTATTTTTCTTAAATCTATTATTGATAAAATTCAAAGAACCATTAAAATTTTGTGTATCATTAAAAATAATAACTCTCATAATAAAAAGGAGAGAACGATACCTTAAAAAAATACCGCCCCCTATTATTCTATTAATACTAAATATGAATAGGACTATTTAATCTTTTCTAATCAATCCTATAAAGAAATCCCCTCAACACTCTTATGACCAAATTTCCTATCCTTAACAATCAAAGTTGTCACAGGAACCTTAATGTTTTTCTGAAATAATAAATCATGCCCAATACAAAACCCAACCATTATTACAAAATCAACATTTTTATCATTTAATACTTGTGCCTCGCCTAAAGGATTACACGCAAGTTCTTCAGAACTATCTGTCATTTTAGGA
>JAUVHP010000039.1 GCA_030593225.1 archaeon | reverse complement strand
CTCTTCTTTCTCTTCTTCCCCTCTTCTTTCTCTTCTCTTTCCCAGTCAGCTTCCCAGGGCTGACCTCTTTTTCCCCCTCCCCTTCCCATATTTTGTTTAGATTTTTTATTGAATCAAGGCATTTTCTTCCGCCGTGTACTCAAGTACACAAGGAAGGAAATAACGCCGAGTCAATGAAAAAGATATCAAAATTCAAAATATACCGATGTAACCTCGTCTAGGCCGATATATCTCATTCCCATTAATCAACTTATTTATCGCCTCATCAATTTCATCCTCGCTCATTTTATCTTTCAAATCTTCTTTAAGTTCATCAACAGGAATTTCCTTACCAAATTTACTCTCCAAAGCAGTAATCGCTTCTTTAACTGTAAAAATCTTATTCATCTTTGAATGACTCATCTTATTTGTCACCTTATCAATATCAAAGGTCTTTGACTCATAATCATAACCAACCTGCATCAAATAATATTTCATTAACTCAATTGCCTTTTGTGCGTCTTCAACACTAACAGTTTCACTAAGACGTAATTTTGCCGACGCCTCTGCCATTCTAACTAATGCCTGTAATTGTCGTGCTGAAATAGGAATCGGCCTCATAGCACTTTCAGACGCAACAGGTTTATTCCTCAAATTAACATAAAAATTTTTAATCTCCTCTGCAGCATCCACTCCCAACTTCGGCTTCACTCTCTGCTTTGCATAAGCAATATATTTCCGAAAAAGATTCCTCTCAATAAACATCTCATTACCTTCAAGCATATGCTCATCTAAAACATGCGACGCTATTTTCATATCTTTCTCTTTATCAGGAATATCTCTTAAAGTAAAAATAATATCAAAACGATTAATCAATGTCGGAGGTAAATCAATTTGCTGAGCAATAGATTGATAAGGGTCAAACCTACCAAACTTAGGATTCGCAGCAGCCAAAACAGAGGTCTCGGCCTTCAAACTCGCCTGAACATTTGCCTTGCTAATTGTCACCGTTTGCTGCTCCATTGCCTCGTGCATTGCACTTCTATCATTTGGGTCCATTTTTTCCAACTCATCAATACAAACCAAACCCTTATTTGCTAAAACCATTGCTCCCGCCTCCAAACTCCATCCCCTTAAATACTCGTCCCTTACAACTGTCGCAGTAAGCCCAGCACCCGACGCTGATTTACCCACAACATATCTTCCCTTAGGAGAAATATCTGCCATAAAACCCAATGTAACTGATTTAGCAACACCAGGGTCACCTATTAACAAAATATGAATATCTCCACGATTCTTTGCACCATTAGGCCTATTTTTTTTGCACGCCCCCAAATAATTGCAAAACTAAAGATTGTTTAATCTCATCATAACCCCAAATACTAGGACAAATACTTTTAGACAACTTACCAAAAATTTCAGGGTCTTCAGACAACTCTAAAATCTGCCTCTCATCTTCCTCATTAATATCCAACTCTTCAAAAGTTTCTTCAAGAGGAATAACATTATTTGCCTCAACTGCTAATTCAAATCTCGTTGACAATCCCCCTGTAGGCAAAGGAACAGGCACTTCTTTTAAAACCCCAATAATTTTAATTCTAGCACCAGGTGTTGTCTTTTCCTCCATTCTTGGTTCAACCAAATCCTCTTTCACAAAAACATTAATTCTCTTTGGCTGCTCACCCCCGCTCAATGATTCAGGAGATTCTTCAATAACTAATCTCTGAGTATCAACCATCTCCTTACTAATTAACTTAAATCCTCCACGCCGACCACAACTACACCTCGAAGGTTCTCTAAATTTTTTCTCCATTTGCAAAACTGAAATCACAGTACCACAATTATGAGTTATAATCCCATTGCTTAATATAAAATTATTTGTATCTGGAACTTGCAAATCATACATCTCTACTTCTTTTTTTGTCTCATTAATTTGTGTAACCTCGAATGGCACGAATTGCAAAGAATCATTAAGTTGTCTAATTTGTTGTTGTGATGATTTCCATCTTTGTGGTGAATTGACAACTCTCTTTTGCTGTCTTTTGTTCTCCCGCACACCACACAAATCATTGGATAATTCTCTTTCGCCAATCTCAAATATTCTCTTTCCCCACATCTCTTTCCATGCTTGTAAGTATTTGAATCTCTCACACTTATCATACACTGTTCTCTCATTGTCCTCATTTTTATTCCATGTTTCATCAATCTTCTCTTTATCAATTTGTGAGATGTATTCATCATCTTTGCAATTTTGACTGTTGATTTGCCTTCTTTGTATAACTCTATTATTTTTTTGTTGTCTAATTTTACTCGCTCCCCCATAATCTGAACTTGACTTGCCAATTTCTTCCTGCAATCCCAACTGCACGTTTTTCTCTTGTCCCACAAATACCTTAGAAAAACTTCTTTTCCACAAATTACACAATTTTTTTTCATGCAACTGATAAAATATATCTCCTATCTTTAAATCTTTTGTTTGAATGACCAAGGTCTTTCCATTTCTATAAACAAACCATTTATGTTCTTTAGAACATTCTATATCATTATTAATTTTAAATACTTTTTTCACACCGGTTTTTATAACATTAGCTTTTTTTTCTATTAAATTAAAATTTTTATTCACTGATAGAACCTTATCAACATCTTCTATTTTTTGCAAACCGCAAGGAGTTTGAACTAAAGTTCCCTTTGGAAGACATGAGGGGCATTCAAACTTCGCATTAACAACTTGCGGCCTAACATCAGACGACTGCCGAATAATCCCTTCAATTACAATCATCTCATTCAAATGCTTAGAACGAATATTACGAATCTTTACATCCTGTCCTTTAGAAAGATTATATAACCTAACACGAACATCACTAACAAGTCCGGACTGCTCAATTGCCTGCTCCACAATTCTCAATGTCTCCTCAGGATTCGCCAAAATCTCATCAGAAAGCACATTAGAAAATTCAGTCAAATTCATAAAATCAATAAAAATAACACCCTCGCTATCCCTCAAAGAATCTCCTAGCTCACGCTTATGCGCATCAAAAAAATTCTTTGCCTCAATTAGCAAATCCTCGTTTTTAGGTTTCTTAGACTCAATATTCCCTGAAAATTCTTCATCTTCATCCATTTTTAACCTCTAATACAAAAAAATGGCTTATACAAAAATTTCTAATTTTTAGTTTAGCCATTTTTTGATTCTTCATTTTAAAAATGGATTATACAAAATCTTTGATTTTAGTTCATCCATATTAAAAAAATAGGACTTCAGTTTTTATAGATTTAGTGATTTCAAAATAGAATTTTAGAAAATAGCAATACAATAATTAAATTTTTAAAGAACTTAGAATATAATTTATTATGAAACAAAAATTTGAAATAGGAAATTATTTTGCAATTCAATTAAAAGATAAAACTTTCTCTGTTGGCAAAATTATAGCGATTGAGCCAGATGCGTTAAATTCAATTGTTATAGCTTTGTTCGATACAAAAATTGAAACAAAAAGCAATATTAAAACTACCATTAATTCATTTTCAAAGAAAAATATTATTTCTATCATATTTACGACAAAAGATTTATTAAATAAAAGTAATTGGAAAATTATTGATATTAAAAAAGAGTTAAACATAGGCAATTTGTTTAATTTAAAAGAATTAAGAAAAAAAGATTTCATGGATGTGAAAATTATTGGTTCGGGTATAATTGAAAAATTTCTAAATGCATATTTTAAATTGGGTGCTTGGAACGAAATGAAAGATCCAAAATATTATGATAAGTTATTAATTTTATCAAACAAAAAACCAGATAAAGTGATTCTGAAAAAAAGATTTTTAAATAAATTAATCATAAAAAAAATATGAAAAAGACTCAAAAATTAGAAAAAGATATTTTAGAAATTGAAAAAAACAATATTCAAAAAGAATACAATTATAGAAAGAAAATAACAAAAATTGGGGCAATTGGAACAATCCTAATTAGTGGAGTTTTCTTTGGAAAACTAGGGTATAATATAACAGATACATCATATCAAAAAGGAATGACTAAACAAGAAATAGAATCAACTAGATATTCAAAAGGTATAAAAAATGAAGACCCTATAAAAATTATGACAACACACGGAAGATATATTTATTATTTAACTCACAATCTATAATTTTAAAATTCTCCTCTCCAATTTTGTTTAGATTTTTGATTTAGGCGAGGCATTTTCTTCCGCCATGTACTAACGTACACAAGGAAGGAAATAACGAAGTATAAATTAAAAAGATATCAAAATTTTATTTTTTATAGTTTTTTAGGGCCACCTTTACATTTCTCAAAAGCTGGTCCATACTTTCTTCAAGTTGTGCACGGGTCTTTGTTCCAGTACACACAAGTTTTCCATTACTAAAAAGTAAAAAAGTCGCATTCGGATCAATTAATTTATACACTAAACCAGGAAATTGTTCTGGTTCATATTCTGTGTTCTCCATTTCCAATGCCAAAAAATTCAAATTAAGCTTTAAATTAATAGTCCCTGAAGCCACAATATTTTGAACTTTAATCTTTGGTTTTATAGTAACATTAACATTAATTTTTCTTAATTGCTTAATAACTGCTTCAACAACCTGCTTAACTTGTGCAACAGATTTTGTCCCAGTACAAACAAGATTCCCTGAAGAAAACACCAAAACCGCTGATTTTGGTTCTTTAATTCTTAAAACAAGACCAGGAAAAGTCTTAGGATTATATTCTGTATTTGGCTGTGTCCTTGCAAGCTTAGTCAAAGGAACAGGTTTACCAAGAGAAGTCGTTGCAACAATATTTTGAATTTTATAACTGCTTTCCTTCGCCATTATTTAATATGACAAAAAGCATTTATAAAGGTTTTCTGGAAATAATTTTACATCATTTTCCAAAATTTCTTTTAACAGGAATTGGCGGAACTTTTTTTAAAGAAAATCTAGGAAAAGATTTTCTCGCAGATTTTTGTAAAACAGGTTTTTTAGAAATTGGAACTCTAGAGCCAATAGGTTTTGGAGAAGGTCTAAATTGTTTTGGAATAATTCTTTGCATTGGTTTTACAACTTTATTCATCAAAGGAAATTTTGAAGAAGGATTTGCAGGATAAGAATTATTTTTTGCAACACCATTAAATTCTTCTTTATTTTTTATCAAAAATAAAAGCCAAACAGCAACCCCAAGAATAATAAAAACAATAATTAAAATAACAAAAACAAATAAAAAATCAAACCCAGTTTTAGAACTTGAACCAGAAGTTGAAGTTGAAGTTGAGTTCGATGTTGAAATTAAAGCAACACTACAAGATTGATTCATAATTGGTTTTCCAGTATTATCTCCACAACTCATAATATCATTTACAATTCTTATTTGCAATCCCCCCACACAATCAGACCAATCACCAATACTCCAATTTGGAACACACACCCCACAAGATTTATTTGCCAAAGGTTTATTTAAAACGCTACTACAATTATTCTCATCCCAAACAGTTCTTAATTGAATGTCATTTACACAATCAGACCAATCAGACCAATTCCACAAAGGGGTGCAAGAATAAATATCACAGCTTTGATTTTCAATATAATAAGAGGTAACATAACAATTACTAGAATTCGTGCAAGTTCTATTTTGAATATCATTAATACAAGTTGACCAGTCCCCGCAAGTTATATCAGAAATACATTCAATTGCTTTGGAATTAAAACTAAAAGAATTATAACTATAATTCGCAGTAACAAAACCAGTACTAAAAATATTAATAGTTTCTGTACTTAAGTCCTCTACAAAAGAAAAACTCTCATCTCCAAAAAAAGTATCTGCAGTTAAAGAAATTCTAAGTGTCTCAAAAATAGAATCAAATTCAGTTTCAGCTTCTGATATAGAAGTAATATTTATTGCTCTTGGAAAAACAAAATTAAATAAAAAAGTTCCATCTCTCAAAGATAATGGGGCAACATCTTCAATAGAATTAATATTATTTAACGCAAGGATATAACCATCTGTCGCATTAATTTTCTCAGCAAAAACATAACTTACATTTTCTCCACTTTCTAATTTAGTATAACCATATAAAATATATGTAAAATTCACTTCATTTGCATCACTTTTATTTGCAAAATATTCTGCACAATTTCCTCCAACCAAACTATTATTTTTTAAAATAGAAATTCCAATTGAACTTTCTTGAAAAATAGAATCCCACACTGCTTGAATGTCTACATCCTCACAACTACTAGGTAAAGAAGGATTTGAAATAACATTCCCAGTTAAAGTTGCATTTTGAATTAAAAAAATTCCAAAAAAAGCAAATCCAATAAAAATTAGCATAATAGAAATAAAATATCTAACTTGCCCTCTACAATTTCCAACATTCGACTTCAGACATCCTTCCCTTCCGACTTCCGAACTCCGACTTCCTTCCCTTCTAACATCCGACATCCGACATCCGACTTCTTCCTTTCTCTTATCCATACCTATAATTCCTCTTTTGCAATTTAAAATCTTCAATAACCTCGTCTATATCTGCAATTTCTGAAAGAGGTTTATCATTTCTTAATGCAGTAAATCTTGGAAATCTCAAAGCCCAACCAGAATTATAATTCGGAGATTTTTGAATTTCTTGATATGTAACAGCAACAATAATTTTAGGTTTTATTTTAACGTCTTTCCCTTTTTCACTAATTATCAAAGGACTAAGTTTTTTTGTTAACTCTTCAAAAGTCAAACTTTCACCTGATTTTCTTCTTTCGTTCGACGACGCTTCGGCGGACGCATGAGAAGTCGCTTGCGACTTCTCTTTCACACCAGTTCCAACTTTTCCAATTTCTAAATATTCTCCTTTCTTTTTTCCCTTGCAAGAAAGAATAAAACTAGAAAGCCAACCAGAACGTTTTCCAGTTCCCCATTCAGCACCAGTAATAACCAAATCCAAATCCCTCTCATCAGGTTTTATTTTCAACATATGCCCAACTCTTCTACCGGGTTTATATTCTGCTTTCAAATTCTTCATCATCACACCTTCTTGATTATCTCGAAGTGCCTGCTTGTAAAATTCCTTTGTTTTTTTCTCATCACCAGTAATAATTTGTTTAGAAGAAATAATTTTATAAGTATGATTTTTAACAATTCTCCGAAGAAGTTTAGTTCTCTTTTCAAAAGATTCATCTAATTGCGATTTACCATTATACAAAAGAATATCAAAAACATTAACTTCAACAGGCAATTCATTTTGTAACTTTTCAATATGATACTTTCTCCTTATCCTCTGACTAATTGCTTGAAAATCTGTATACTTTTTTGTCTTTCTATTAAATCCAACAGCTTCGCTATCTAAAATAAAAGAACTACCTTTAACATATTTTTTAACATATTCTACAACCTCTGGAAATTGTTTAGTAACATTCTCCAAACTCCTAGTAAATAATTTAACCTCATCATTATTTTTGTGAATCAAAAGTCTAAATCCATCATACTTATATTCTACAGCACACGGAGTTCCAAGTTTTTCAAAACCTTCTTTAATTGTAACAGCTTTTTGTGCAAGCATTGCTTTAATCGGCTTCCCAATTTGCAAAGCAATTTTATCTAATTCTTTTAATTTCTTTTTCTGAACAATATCAAAAACAACAGCCAAATCATTAGACCTATCAATCGCTCTCTGAATTTTTTCAGAAATTTCTTTATCTTTTTTAAAAAAAGCAACAGCCATCGACTCTCTAACAGTGCTCTCCTGAATTCCAATTCTCAAATCACCAATTAAAGTTCTGACCAAATATTTTGCTTCAACTGGATTAGCAGAAGTTAACAACTCATTAATCAAACCTAACTTTTTTCCAACAGTTCCTTTACCAACAAGTTCAGGAAGTTTTCTCAAATTTTCAATAACCTTTTTTGTAGTTAAAATATGTGAATGCAAAGTATGTTGTTTTTTATGCAATGTAAATTTCTCTGCAACATTTCCCAAATCCCCAATAACCTTCCACTCATGAATAACTTTTTTCTCCTCGGTTCCAGTTGACTTTGCAATCGCCTTAATCGCTAATTGATTACTTATCCCAATTCGTCTCTCATCATATTCTGGATAAATATCTCCAAGCAATAAATACATAACATCTCTGTCCTCAGAAGAAAGATACCTTAAAAATTTTGACAAGATTTCTGTTTTTTCCAAACGTTTAGTTGTTCCAGAAATTTCTTCATAAAGTTCAACAAGTTTTAAGTATCTCATTTTGCAATTAAATTTTTTATTTTATTTTTTAAAGATAATGTAATTAAAAAAGATATCAATGCAATTATAGTCATTATAATAAAAAGAATTCTAAACCCATATTCCTGTGCTAAAAATCCTCCAACAAACGCAGCAACACCGGTTGTAATAGCATACATAGATTCCCACATTCCCCATTGAGATGCAAATTTCCCTTTTTGCAAATTTTTAGAATACAAACTATCAAATGCAGGACTTTCAAACGCTACAGCAAATCCCAAAATTATTTCCACTAAAAACAAATGCCAAGGAGAATTAACCAAAAGATATCCTCCAACACCAATAATTGTTAAAAATCTTCCAAAAATTAATAAATTTTCTTGGTGCTTAATTTTATCTTCCCATTTACTTATAAAAAAAATAAGAACCCCAGAAGTTATAGAAAACACAGCTGCTGCTGAACCAGTTATAAAAAGAGTTCCACCAATTTGCTCTACAAACACAGCATAAATTGGACCAAACAAACCAACTGCTAAATTAATAAAAAACGAAGACCACAAAAGTATTTTCAAATTAAATTTCATTTTATCACCAACTAAATAAAGAAAAATCTATTTTTAACAATTCCTATTTATTTTTCAAATTAACATCCATTTGAGGAAAAGGAATTTCAATATTATTTTTATTTAAAATATTATAAATTCTAGTATTAGCCTCGTCAATTGCATCTAATCTATATTCAAAAGAATCAATAAAAAAATACACTTTAAAATTCAAAGACGAATCTGCCATCTCCAAAAATCTAATAACAGGCAAAGGATTATTAGAAATATTTTTTATTTTTTTAATTTCATTTAAAACAATCTTCTTAACTTTATTAATATCTGCCCCATAAGAAACTCCAAAAGGAACAACAACTCTAGACTTAGGTTCTGGCTGAGCAAGATTCTGAATTCTGCTTTGAGACAAAACTGCATTAGGAATAATAATAACCTCATTGTCAAAAGTTTTTATCTTCGTGCTTCTAAGTCCAACTTTCAAAATAGTCCCAGACGTTTCCTTGTCTAATGAAACAACATCTCCAACCTTAACAGTTTTATCCAAAATAATAGAAACTCCTCCAAAAATATTACTCAAACTTTCCTGCATAGCAAACGCAATAGCAATCCCCCCAATTCCTAAACCAGCCAAAAACGGGCCAATCTCAATTCCCCATAAATTCAAAATATAAAGCAAAACAAAAACCACCCAAATAATTCTTAAAACACTATGAATCAGCGAAGACAAACTCTTATCAATCTTAGTTTTAGCATTAGAAGAAATTTTCCCCCACCCAAAAGAAATTAATAAATCAGTAATTGAATAAGCAAGATAACCCACTAATAAAACAATTCCAGAATAAATTAACTTACTAATAATTCCCAAAATTTCAACAGAAAAACTCAACTCATTAATAGCAATTCTCAAACCAATCAAAAAAATAATAAATGAAAACGGCTTAGATGTCTTTTCAAGAATTTTATTGTCAAGCTCAGTTTTAGTTTTAATAGTAGCTTTCAAAATCACTTTTTCAATTACAAAAATTACTATTTTCAAAACAATAAAAACAATAACAATTATAATCAAAGCTCTCAAATATTGGTTCTGAATATACTGACTTAATATCTCTAACATCTAATAACTAAAAAAACCCATTATTTAAAAACTTTTATTCGCATTTCCACAACCCATGAAGATTACAATACTCTCTCGTCTTCACATCTTTTTTTTACAGGGAATTTCGCTTCTGGTTTTTCACCACAACAAACTAAAGCTCCTGCCCCTTCATGTAAAACCTCAACAATATTTTCACACAATTCACACTTGTAAATTTCTTTTTGTTT
>JAUVHP010000061.1 GCA_030593225.1 archaeon | reverse complement strand
TGTCTACCAAATATGAAAGAAAACATTTTCGTGCCAATCTGCCTTACAGGATTAAAAGCAGGAATAGATATGTTATTATCTGTATTCACAGGCTACAGAGATTGCTTACAAACACAACTTGATACAGGAGAAACAATAGGAATATGCGACGAACTTCATAGCATTTATCTCTGTGAATTTTTCTGGAGAGAGGCCTTGCCTTTTGCAAAAACAATAATCCCAAGAATATTTGAATCACTACTAGGACAAGAAGGAACACGAGGAGGCGGAGAATATTTAGGAGTCCAATCTGCATGGGACAATGCACAAAGTTCAGTTGACTATATGTCAAATTATTATGGAAGAGATATAACAAATGCATTCAAAGTAAAAATAACACATGAAATCGGAGGGGAAATTTGTAAAAACTTTATCTCTGCAAATTATCCAGCAGGAGGAGAAATCCTAGACTCATTAATTGAACCAGCATCACCACCACAATACACTGCATACTTTAGTGAAATCCTATTCACAACTGCAACAGTTCCTGCAACATCCCAATACAAAGTATTCTTCCACATCTACGCAGGAAAAGAATCAAAAGCATTCTACAGAGTATATTTAAAAAGTCCATCAGGAACTTCACTTTACCAAACAAGCCCAACACTTGAAATTGACTCAGGATTCATAAATAAAGGAGGATATGTCGAAGACACTCCAGATTTCACAGCTCCAACAGGATACAAAGAAATATGTATTAATGTAAACGGCCAAGACAACTGCGGTTTCAAAAAAGTCACAACAAGTTTTGCAATAGATTATTTAGAAGACAAATATTTACAAGAACAATCAGAGCAAACAGATATTAAATCCCAAGTTGAATGTGTTTCAGGAACCCCAAGCTTATACAGTTTTGCACAACCAAATTTACAAGAAGGTTTAAGCGAAGCAATAAATCCAGCACTTTACGACAGAGGAATAATAAGAGTTTGCTCAACAGACAATCCAGGAAAAGGCACAGATGTAAATTGGAACACAAAAGACGCACAATGGATTAAAGTAGGAACTTGCGATGGAGAAACAGGAAATATAAAATGCTGGCTTAACAGAAAAAGCGTAGAAGACAACATAAAAACAACAACAATTGAAGAAGCTGTATTAAACAAAACCACAGGAAATTATATTGACAGTTTATTATCTGAAGGAGATTATTTAGAATTTGCAAAAACAATAGCAGAAATTAATAAATTAGATGACATAAGAAAAACAAATTATATTACAGAAACTCTAATTGGAAAAGCATTCTTCAACAACCAAAAAGCAAAGCTGTATTTAATTAGAGGAAATGCTTACACAGAGTTAGCAAAAAAAATTTATCAGTCAATTAAAAAAACTTCTGCACCAACAACTGCAACAAGCCAAGCAAATCTAGAAACAATTTTTCAAGATTGTAGAGGGCAATATGATGGACAATGCGAGGTTGCAAAAGAAATTATAAAAATTGCAAGAGAAATAAAATCTAAAAATAATATTGATGATACAACAATTAAAGCAGATACAGACGCTGATTGTTTTGAACAATTAATTTTAATGTTAGCAATGCAAGAAAGCAGTGTTTCACATTGTAAAAATAAAGACCAATGGTCAGACGGAAAAGATTTTGTAAATGATTTAACTTGTGATGGAAATACAGATTTGGTAATAAAAGGAGATGATGGAATAAGTATAGGAATTATGCAAATTAATACTGGTGCACATCCAGACGCAACAAACATGGAGAATTTTAATGCTAATGTAAGATATGGAATAAATTATTTGATTAAAAATTATAACACTGAAGCTAAAGAATATTATTGTGGAGATAAAATCTATAGTGGATGGACAAGGGCATTAAGATATTATAATGGATGGAATACAAATTGTAAAAAAGGTAATGTTAATTATGTAGAAGAAGTTCGAACGCGAAAATATGTGGTGGAAAGTTTTGGAAATGTTTGTGATACAACAAGTGGCACAACTTCTTCAGTAACAAAAAGTGGGTATCCAATTTTTGAAATTCAAGACAATAGAAACATAAATCTCTACTATATTTATTTTGAAAACAGAGGATGGTTTTGGTCTGCTGACAAAGAAGAATATAATAGCATTGATTGGAATAGTGTTAGTAAAGATATTGGTTTAATCTATAAGGGTTTACTTTTTGAAGATGATGAAAATTTTATTAAAAGTTTGAATAAATATAAACAAAATTATGAAGGTGGATTAAAATTATTAATTGATGAAACAAATAAAAGAAGTTCTAAATCTTTTAGATTTGTTGAACTTGCAACAGAAAATGTATTATATGAACCAACAGGAATTACAGATAAAATGTTTAATGTCGAGGATGATGAATCTACTATTCATTTAAAACGAGGAGATAGAAATTGGGAATATAAAGCAGCAAATCTTATATGGAAAAATGTTAATGAAATTTCTGAGGATTTATCTTCGCAAAGATTATTAAGTGAAAAAGGTATTAATTTAATCAAAAATTTAAATGGTAAAAGCTTTGATAAAGGTGCGGAAATAATTTTTGATTTAGATAAAGAAGAAACCCAATATACCTCTCAAACAGCTTTGAATAAAATTAATTCAGAAAGATTATCTGGAAATTATGACAAAGAAGAAAATAAAATATTTATTGACAAATTACTCGAAGACAAAATTCTTACTTCTGCTGAATATCTTGCAATTACAACAATTAAAAGAGAAGAAAGTGATATAGATAAATTAAAAGAAATTTTGGAAGAAAAAATAGGAATAGTTGTTGAAATGAGAATTTGGGATGAACAAACAGCACTAGATGAAATTAATTCAAAAGGATTAACTGGAAGTTATTATGATAGAAATAATAAGGAATTTTTTGACCAACTATTGAAAGATAAGGTTATAACTTTTGATGAACATAATAGTATTACTTTGCTTTATGGAGAAGAAGATATAGATGAACTTAAAAAATTATTAAAAGAGAAAATAGGAGAAACCATTGAACCAACTAACACTCTTGTTACAACACGCGTATGGGATGCAGAATCCGCATACAGAGAAGTGTCAGGTCTTAGAGGAAAGTATTCAGATAATAAAAGATTTATTGATGAACTTTGTTCTCAAAATATTTTAACTGAATATGAATGTGAGGATGTTAAAGGGGTAGGTTTTTTTAATTTTGAAAAAGACATGAGTTATGTTAGAAAATTATTAATCGCAAAAGAAATTAAATAATTCTAAATGCGAGGAGAAGGATTCGAACCCTCGTAAGCACTAAGCTATCAGGTCCTAAACCTGACCCGTTTGACCACTCCGGCATCCCCGCATATAATTGTTAGAAAAAATTAGTTTTTAATTATTGCGGAGCAGGAAAACTTTGTTTGACCGAGCAATTACAATATTGACAAATTAGATTATTAATAACAGATATTGTGGTTGGGAGCAGAAAGTTTACACTTGCATTAAATCCTAAAAGTAAATTTCTAAAATCGCAAGTGTGGGCTTGAGTTTCTCCGGCATCCCCGCATTGATATCTAAAGAAAAAATTAGTTTTTAATTATTGCGGAGTGGGTATATTATTAAGTTAATTGGTCTTTAAATTAAATCTTCTTCCAAAATTTTTAATATATCTGGTGCAACAAAAATTTTATTTCTTTTGTATTGTGTAAATTCTCTTATAATATTTGTTTCAACTAAATATTTCATTCCTCTTTTTGTTTTTGGATAATTTTCTCCACCCAACTCACCTTGTAATTGACTAATAAACCAGTATGGGCTTTCAAAAAATTTATCTAATAAAGAAATTGATATTTGTGTAGCATTAACTTTTTTTAGTCTTTGCTTATACTCTTCGTATAAATCAATTAATTTCTTAACTTTCTTGGAAGTATTAATAGCCATTTCTGTAACTCCCTCAAGAAAAAATTTAATCCATTTATCATAATTACCTTTTTCTCTAACTTCCATTAAAAGACTATAATAAACTTCTTTATGTTTTTTGAAATAAGGACTTAAATATAATATTGGCTCCTCTAAAATCTGCGATTTTATTAAGTATAATAATATTAAAGTTCTACCAACTCTCCCATTTCCATCTTCGTAAGGATGGATTGTTTCAAATAAATAATGCACTAATCCAGCTTTAATTAATCTCATAAATCCATCCTTTTCATTAATATAATCAAATAAATATTTCATTAGTTCTTCAACTTTTTCTTCTGATGGTGGGATAAAATCTGCATCTAAAATATCTTTTGTTGCTCCTTTACTTTTTATCCAGTTTTGTTGTTGTCTAAATTTACCAACTAATTTTTCTTTTCCTCTAACGTCATTTAAAAGAAATTTGTGCATTGTGTTTAAAAGTTCTTTATCAATTTTCTTTTTTGATTTTAATTGTTCTAAAGCATAACCTATTGAATGAACAAAGTTAACAACTTCCCTAACATTAGGATTTGTAAATTCTGGTTTTTTACTTCCAGCTTCACTTAAAAAAACATCCGTTAATGACACATACGTTCCTTCTATTTCTGAACTATCTACAGCTTCTTTTCTCATGTATGGGTCAGTAAATAAATCAATATTTCCTATATTTTTAGTTAGACCTTGCAGTTCTCCTATTGCTCTATTTGCCTCATTAGATTTTTCCATAATAGAAATATTATTACAAAATTCTTTCATATCGGGAAGTGGGTTAGGTAAAAAATAATCAAACTCTATTGATTCTCTTCCGAACGTTGCCCAACGCCTTACCAATCTTCCAGACTTTTTATTGAAATTTTTTAAATCCATTATTATAATTATACAAATTAATATTATTTAAGCTTTTCGTTAACTTGACTAAAAATGATTAACGTTTTTGTTAACAACTTTTAGCTTTATTAACGTCTTATTGATACTATGTTAATAAGAATAGAAGGGTTTATATAGTATCTATATTAATATATTATATGAGAAATGTTATTAAGAAAACAATATGCCCTCATTGTAAGAAAGAGAATATAGTTAAGCGTGGCTCTTTTGAAACAGAAGCACACGGAAAGCAACAAAGATATTTCTGTAAATCTTGTAAGAAAAAATTTGTTGAAAGAACAGGGTTTTATAGAATGAGAAACACCCCACAGAAAATTACTTTATGTCTTGACTTATTTTATAGAGGGATTTCAACTCGTAAAGTTCAAGAACATCTACAAACTTTTTATCCTCACAATTCTTCTAATGTTTCTATCTATAATTGGATTAGAAAATATTCTAAAATGATTTCAAACCTTACAAACAAATTAAAATTAAATGTTGGTAAAGAAGTTCAAGTTGATGAAGTTGAATATCACCGAAGAAAATCTAATAAAGCAAGTTTAGGAAATGAAAAGAATTGGTTTATTGATTCTATCTGTCCTAAAACTAAATTCT
>JAUVHP010000005.1 GCA_030593225.1 archaeon | reverse complement strand
TCCTATTGTTTCTCCTGTATCAAGTTGTGTTTGTAAGCAATCTCTGTAGCCTGTGAATACAGATAATAACATATCTATTCCTGCTTTTAATCCTGTAAGGCAGATTGGCACGAAAATGTTTTCTTTCATATTTGGTAGACACAATGCTATGCTTCCTATGATTCCTGATTGAATTACATTACTTACATAATGTGTTCCTCCCATATTACACCTGCTTGACGGACAGACAACAGGGTCGCAAACATTAAATAATAAATTACAATCTTTTGGTGACATAAAATCTTGGCACTGCATTTCTGGAACTCCGACTTCTGGCATTCCTACATCAATTTTTTGCCTACCAATATACACAGAAGTTACACCTGATTTATATCCTTTTTTAGCATTGGCAATTGCACTAATAGCTTTTCTCACTAAACTATCTTCTTCTGATTTTGAAAGTCCCTCAAAGCCATTAACAATACGTCCTGTTCCAGGATTATATCCTCTACAGATATCATCTCTTATTCCTGAATTGAATTCTGCTTTTCCATTTTCTCCGACATTACATAAATAAAAACTTGAAATTGCACCAGATGCATCATAAGTTCTTATTTGTCCTCCTGTTGAAAGAGTTTGCTTCATCGCAGCATACCATCCATTCTCCAAATCAAACGGCACCTGTGCAGGCATTCCCTTATACGGCACTGTCTCAAAATACTTCACTTCTGCGTCTTTAAATTTATTTTGATAGGTTGCTTTGTCGTATTCTTTGAAAGTGAAAATTTGTTTGATTTCTTCAGCATTTACATCATATTTTTCTTTATCAAATTCTGTTACAGGTTTTTCACTTGTTAATTTTATTCCATCAGTGTTATAGACATCTTCTACAATATATTCATTCTTTTTTACCTCGTCTAATTTTAAAATATATTTACCTCCACTATATGTAATTATCTGAACTTTTTCTATCGGCTTTTCTGCAGTAGAAATTTCTCCAAATGCTTTAGTTGTTGTTCTCCCATCATAAACTCCTTGTATTGAATCTTTTCTATTGTAAATTCCTACGCTTCCTGTAGAACTTATTCCATCTTTTTGGCTTATTTCTTCTAAAAGGGATTTTTGTATAACTTGGTCTTGAACATTAACATTAATATCTGAAAGAATTTTGTATTTTTGCAAATTAAGTAAATTTTTTAACTCTTCACTTGGATTATTATTCAAAGCTGTTTCAATTGATTTTAAGTCACGTGTTTGAGATAATTGTATTGTGTTATTTTCACCTTTGTAATTAAATGATTTGATGATATTTGTTGTGTCTATAAATTCTTGAGAGTTTTGAGGATTTGTAATTTTTCCTTGTTTTTCTAATGAGGTTGCAAGTTTAGAAGTTTCTGCATCTTTGTTTTCTTCTGTGATTTTTATATTTTCTATTGCACTATAGTATGTTTCTACATCTTTATCAATTTTGTCTGAGTTTGTTAATAAACAATCATTTATTGAAGAGGAACCTTCTTCTTTACTAGCAACTTTTTCTTTGCAAATATCTACCCAGCCGCCTGGACTTCGCATTACTTTATTTCGTGCTATTGATTTTCCTTCAGTGTTATCAAAGAAATTTTTAGCAGTTAGAATTATTCCTGTTGCAAGACAAGCTGTATTAAATTTTTTTATTGTGTCTCCTAATTTATTTGAGATTTCACTCCAGTCTTTTATGAATTCTTCTAAATCTTTTATTCTGTCTTCTATTTCATCTGGGGCTAATTGTATTGATCTTTTTTCTATTCCAATATTAAAACTAAAATTTGCAGAAGTTCCTGCATTATCTATTTTTGGAAGGACTGAAATTTTTGCAACTTTTTTAATATTAATTTCTGTTACAGTAAAAATATATCCTCCAATTCCTACGCCTTTATTTTTTTCTAATTTTTTATTTGAAGATGATATTGCTTGTTCAACTTTCCCTTTAATTGTTTTTGAAGGAATATTAACTCTTACTATTGCATAATTTTGCTCTAAGTCCACTAACTCTATGAATTCGTTTGAATTATTTGATAAATAAATTGGTGTGTCTTTTGTTAAAGTATGTTGTTCTGCAGATCCACTAGCATTTCTAATTCTTACAACTGCACTAAATTCTTTTAACGATGGTTCGTAAATTCCTTCAAAAGAAATACTTTTTACCCTATTATTTATTAAAACATTTTGAGTTGATAATTCTTTATTTGAGTTTTTGTAAGGGTTGTCACATTCTTTAGAAAGGTCTGTTTTTGATTTTGGAAATTTTTCTTTGAATTCTTGACATAAACTTAACATTGTTTTTTTCTGTTCAGTTGTTTTTGCTAATCGAATTGCATTAACAAAAGCTTGTTCTCCAAAAGTTTCTTGTTCTAGAATATTTTCTGTTTTTTGTGTTTCATCCATAAGGTGGTCGTTTTCTTTTGTGCTTGGGAAACTGTCAATTATTTTTCTATAATCATACATTGCAAAATTATAATTTTTAGCAGCGTCTGTATTGAGAGTAGTGTCTGTTGGTTCTGCAAATCCAATTATTTTTATTTTTGAATCTTTGAATTCTATTGCATTGGAAAATTTATCATAAGGAATTTTTGCAAAAGATTTTCCTTTACCAAAATACTTTCTAAGTTGGTCTGCACCAGAAATTCCAAATTTTATTAAATCTGCAAAAGCATTAAAAACCCCAACACTAAAATCTGAATTTCTAGTTAGTTTATCAAAATTACTTACTTCAACTAATTCAGATTCACTTAGTCCAGATTCATCATGTCTTGGCATTGAAAAAAGTATTATATAAGAATCTTTTAATTTTTCAGAATTTTTCTTTGTTCCAATATAGCCCAAGTAAACAGCTTTTTCATTATCTGATGTCGCATATAAATAATCTCCAATTTCATAATCTTTTACAACCCCATTTATTTCTAAATTTATTCTTGGGCTTATTCTTAAATTAAAGTTTTCTATTTTGTCGTCGCTCTTACATCTAACTTTTGTTTCTTGTGTTAATCCTTTTTTATTTATTCCTCCTCGTGGAATAGAACATCTGTTTTCAAGAAATTGTTCCCCTTCTCCAACTTCAACTATTTCTCCATTAATATTAAATTTTGCTCTTGTTGTTGGATTTTCCAAACCATCTAATCTTAAACTCATTCCTGCTAAACAATAAAAGCCTGGCAAATTTATTTGAGAAGAGGTTTTTCCTTTTGCTAAAGTTACTGTTGAAATTTTGTTGTTTTCATCAGAATATACACTTATTGTTGCAGAGTTTGTGCCAATGCTATCTGCTCTTAAGTAACCCTTGTTTCTCCAAAATCCATATTGAGTAAATTTATTTTCCCAATCAGTTTGTGTTAATTCTGGAAGGTAATATGTTGCTTTTCCTACACCAAAAGTATTTTTGACATCGTATTTTATATTTGCTGTTAAGGTTCCACTTATTATATCTGGCATTGATGATTCGTTTTTTTGTTTTTCTAAAACTATTACTGCATAACCTATGTTTTCTAAAACTGGGGAATTAAGTAAAGTTTTTCTTGAGTTTGAAATTGCTGCTTGTGCTGGATGAAAGCCCACCCCTGAGATTCCTTCTGGCATTTTGCCTTTGAATGAAA
Source organism: archaeon (assembly GCA_030593225.1). GTDB lineage: Archaea > Nanobdellota > Nanobdellia > Pacearchaeales > GW2011-AR1 > JAUVHP01. The sequence continues at coordinate 21,760 of JAUVHP010000005.1, read as the reverse complement.
TATAGTTGATTGCATCTACTTTAATTAGTGGATTAATTTGCGTTGCTGCTAATTGGCAAAAGACAGGTACATTTTGTTCTTCTAGTAAATCACTTCGTACAACTGCTGGGGTGCAACCAAATGGTGCGACTTGAATTAAGAAATCTTGTCCTTTTTCGCATCTGTTTGGGTCTGTTTGTAATGGAGAGATTTCTACTTTTGTTCCGTAATTATAATTTACAGAATTTAATCCTGGTTGTGTTAGCTGAGGATTTGAACGCGAATAATCAGCAGCAGAGACTAAAAGTGTTGCGACTAGTATTAGGAAAATTCCTATTGTGAATAATTTTTGTGTTTTCATTTGTTTCTTATAATTATTGAATTTATGTTAATGAATATGGATGCGATTAATCCTCCTAAGGATAAACTAAGTTGAAAAATATTAAAACACATAGTATTTACTATGCTAATTGAAATAAATGCTAATATCATAAAGTTTATGAAATTACTAAACCAGCTTAATAATTCTGCGTCCATTTTAATTTCCTGTTAAAGCTTTAATAATCCCATATGTCAAAGCTGCAACTGCTATTAGTCCAACTATCCATGAAAGGTAGTTTAGCATTTGTTTTGTTTTGTTTTTCATTTTGCCTCCGTTTTATTTATTTAAAATATATGTCCAGTCCTTTTTCGTCGAATAAAATATAATTTTGTTGTAATTGCTCTATTGTTGTTGGGGGTGCAAGGGCATCTGCATTTATTTCTATTTTCTCTGTATTTATTAATTCAGATTCTAGAATATAGTATTTTTCTGTTCCTCCACCATATAATGCGTTTGAAACTATTTGTGAAGGTGTTGTTATGTCGAAACATTTTTCTTTTGTTAAACCAAAAATTCCCATAATTCCTTCTTGAGGAACTTCAATGCATTGTTGTTTTGTTGTTTCTGCTAATTTAATCGACGAGTTTCTATAGATGTATACTTGAATTTCATATTGTCCTTCAGCTAACTCTATTGTTTTTTGAGAAGGGAACACAATTGTTTTTGAAGAAACATCACTTTTGAAAGTTATTATTGCATCTCTTGAATATTCTTTTCCACCTAAATTTAATTGGATTTCTTTTTCATATAATTTATTCATTATAATATTGACACTTGCTTCTTCAGTTGTTGAGTGCAAGTATTTTGTATTTTGAAAACCTTCTGATTTTGCTAAAATATATCCGTTAATACATTGAGGGAAATTTTCTTGTAAAGGTGATTTTCCTATGTCGCATTTTGTTCCAAAACATTCATAAGATATTTCTGAATATATTTCGTTTAATTCTGTGTCGTATGTTTTAACAGTTGTAAGTGTATTTTTGTATTTGCATAGTTCTGGCACTTTTACTCCAACAGCTTCCACTTCTAATGCTTTTCTTGGTTTGTTTCCTTGAATAACTACTGCCATTGGGAATTGGAAAATTTCTTCTCCAAGAGAGATTTGTGCTAAGACAGGATATTTTACATTGTATACAAAATGATAAGGGACATAGCAAAATCCAAGTATTCCCAATCCCTCTTGATTTCCAACTGGTTTTGCGATTAATACATTGTCGTCGGTTGGAGCAACATCAAATCCATTTGGCCATTTTTTTGAATTAATAAATCTTACTTCAGCTTCGGTATCTATGTCAAGAATAAAATATTTATTTTTTTCATCTGTTAAGGTGTAGCTTCCTGATTTTGTTTTTAAGGCTTGGGTGTTTGATTCTATTGCTTCTTCTAATTTATTGAAAACTTTATCTGCTGACCATGTTTTTGGTGAACAAGTAATTTCCACCCCGTCAACTGGGGCATAAAGCCGAAGAATATCTATTCCATAATTTTCTAAAAATAATTCTTTTTGTTCTTTGTTATAAATTTTTATTGCAGTGTCGTATAATTTTCCTAAGTTTGAAGATGTTATAACTTTATGATTTTTAACCAATACACTTTCTTCATTTCTTTCTATGTTTAAATTCATATTAAGATTAATTGTTACTTCCTGATTTTTTATTGTAACTTTTGCATTTGGTTGTCCAATAATTATTTCAAATCCTTGCTCATAATAATTATCAAATCTGCAGTTTTGTATTTTTGTTTCTACAAAGTTTGCTATTTGATTTTGCATTTCTGTTTTTGTTGGGACTTGTTCTTTTTGTATGTTGTTTCCTGATACATAATACCAGTAAGGTATTGGATTTCCAAGAAAATCTAGTTGTGATGAAAATGGCATATATCTTGAGCCAGCTTCGAATTCTGGAAGTTCAATATAACCTCCTTGGCTTTCTAAAATGTCTATTCCAGTTAGTAAATCTTCTTCAATACACGACAAAAAAGTTGTATAAATTGGTTCCATACTTGCTGGAATTTCTTGTTTTAAGATTACATTTCTTAATGCGAAATATCCTGCAACAATTCCCACAATTAAAATAGCAACGATGATGAAAATTGTTAATTGAGCTTTCTTATTCATTTTTTACCTCTGGTTTTAATTTTTTCTTTGATTAAATTTATTATTTCTGTATTAATGTCTTTATTTATAATTCCTTTAAATTTATTCCATAATTTTTCATCTTCGATGAGAAGCAAATACTTTTTCATATAGTTTATTGTAAATTATAATATATAAATGTTTCTTAATAATTTAGTTACTTACTAAGTAAGTTAGTAAGTCGGAAAGAAGAAATCAGATGTTAAAAATTGAAAGTTAGAAATCAGAAAATTTATTTTTTTGCTTTGTAATAATGCAAGGCACCAAGAAGTAAAAAAAATCCTGCAACAAGTGTAATCCAATTATCAAATTTTGCTATTTGTTCTGGAATTTTTATAAAATTAAATTGTTTATTTATAAAATAAATTCCTAATGTGAGATATGCTATAAAAATTAGCATATTTGCTTTTTTGACTTCAATAATTGGGCTTGCCTCTTTTTTCTTTCTTCCAAACATAAATAGAATATGTTTGAGATATATTTAAATATTTCTGAACAAAAATTAAATTGGGTCTCATAGTCCAAGCTAAAGCAAGCCCTATGGGAATCTAGTTGACCACATAGTCCAATGGTTAAGACATATCCTTGACTTCGGCTTTCTTTTTTAGAAAAAAAGAAAGTACGGTAGTAGAAAAAACTATTGTTGCTGAATAAATTCAGTTATCCGACGGAATGGATAAAATTCAGGTTCGATTCCTGATGGGACCATTTTTAGAAATTTTTCCACCTTTAATTTGCCCCCAATTTTTTTTCAAATACTTGGCATTCATTTTTTTTGAATCAATCTCTGCCATATAACATAAATCCAAAAAAAGTTTCTTGGGCAAATTTCTTTCTTCAACAAAATAATTCTTCAAAGTCGAATATGGCACATCAATTCCTCGGTTGATTAGTTCCCTCAAACTAGGACAACTTAAATTATCCAAGACTTTCTTTAAAAACTTCCTTTGTTCTCCCTGCTTAAACCTTACACTTCCCATGACTTAACTGCGGGACCATGCTATAAAAAGTTTTATAAAGTGTTTCTCTTGTTCATTTTTATGAAAGTTCCAAAATCCTTGAATAGGTTTTGTCCTTATTGTAATAAGAAAACCGAGCAAAAAGTTAAGTTGGTTGGGACTGGATCCAAAAGAGGTTCAATGAGAAAGGGCGGAGCAATAAGAGTAAAACTTAGAGGGCTTAATATTGGAATTGGAAACAAGGGAAGATATTCAAAGCCCCCAATCGCAAAAAATAAAAGAAAATCTAAAACTACAAAAAAGACAAATATAATGTATACTTGTAAAGAGTGTAATAAGTCCAAATATCAAAAGAAAGGTATAAGAATGGGTAAGCAGGTGCAAGAATAAGACATTGAATAAATTCAATAACTGCGTCGTTTTTGACGCTAAATAAATACAAAAAACACAATGGCAATCGCAAAAAGAAAAAAACGGTTTTATGATGTTGAGATTCCTTTAATTGGAAAAGAGACGCAGTTAAGAGATTTTGATAGAGTGTCTTTGAATGGTAAATTTTTGAAATATGATTTGACTCGTTATCTTCGTGGGAAAAATAGTATTTTAGTTTTTAAAGTTAAAGCAGATGATGAAAAAGCGATTGCTAGTCCAAGAAGTTTAATGTTGCTTCCTTCTTTTTTGAGGAGAATGGTTAGGAAAGGAACTAATTATGTTGAGGATTCTTTTTTTGTTGAATGTAATGACGCAAAAATTCAAATTAAGCCGTTTATTATTACACGAAGAAAAGTTTCTCGAGCAGTTAGAAAGGCATTGAGAGATAAGGCAAAAGAAGAACTTGTAAATTATATTAAGGAAAAAAGTGTGGATGAATTGTTTGATGATATTTTGAAAAATCAGTTGCAGAAATCTTTGAGTTTAAAATTGAAAAAGATTTATCCTTTGTCGCTTTGTGAAATTAGAATTTTGAAAGTTATTGGGGAAGTTGAAGAGAAAGTTAAGGAAGAAAAAGAAAAACCTAAGAAAGAGAAAGTTGAAGAGAAAGTAGAAGAAGATAAAGTGAAAAAGGAATAATTTTATTAAAAAATAAAACTAGTTTTGAAATATTTTAAATTATCTATAGAAATATTTAAATACACTTCATGTGTATGCTAAGTGTATGGAACAAAATTTAATTTCTGCAAGAGTAAATTTAACTCCTTATGCAAATAAGGTTTTTGGTATAATTAAATTGAAATTTGATTTGTTTGATAAATCTCAGGCAATAAATAAATTTGTTGAGATTTATGGAGAGGAAATTGTTGAAAAGGATGCAACTTATGAATATTCTAAAAAAGTTATGAAAATTGCAGATAAACATTTTAAAAAATATGGAAATAAAAAAATGAGTGTGGATGAATTAGATGAACTTTGTGAGGTTTAAATGTTTGATTTTGATTTGTCTGATGAGTTAAAATTTAAAATTAAAAAATTAGTTAGAAAAGATAAAAAGCGAGTTGAGATAATTAATAAAAAAATTAAGCAAATTATTTCTTGTGATAAATTGTCTATTGGTCATTATAAAAATTTAAGAAATGAAATGAAAGATTGTAAGAGGGTTCCAATTGATGGTTCTTTTGTTTTGACATTTAGGGTTGATTTGAGAAATAATTATATTTTGTTTGTAGATTTAGATCATCATGATAGAATTTATGGAAAAAGATGAACAAAAATCTTTTAAACTTAATTCTTATAAATTATTTATTGCCTGTATAGCTCAGTGATAGAGCAACTGCCTTGTAGTTATTAATTTAACAGGTTAGCAGTAGGTCGGGAGTTTGAATCTCTCTACAGGCTTATTTATATTCTTGAAAAGAATATATTAATTCTAGAGGAATTTTAAGTCACAAATTATCGGGAGTCGAGTAATTACACTTGCATCAAATCCCAAAGGTAAATTTAAAAATCGCGAGTGTGATTGGGAGATAAAAAGAATCTCTCTACAGGCTTTTTATTTTTGAAAAGAATATATTAATTTTAGAGGAATTTTAGTTAAATATTTATATTAGAATTTCTATAATTATTTATGAGGTGTGAAAAATTAATTATATTAATTGTAATTGGAATTTTTTTAATTGGTTCTGTTTCTGCGGTTTGTACGGTTACATTTGATAAATCTGATTATGTACAAACTGAAACTGTTACAGCAACTTTAACTTGTGGCACACCTCAAGAAAGAAATCAAATATATAGTGTAAATTGGACAAATTCTTCTGGTGCCTTGATTCATCAAGACAATGGAACAACTCCAGGAACAACAGGAGAGATTTTTTATGAAGATTATATTTTACCTTCAACATATCTTGGAGCAATTAATGCTACTTTGTCTGGAAATTTAATGGAAGGTGAAGATACAGCAAATGTAACTGCTCTTGCCGCAGGAGGAAATGAAAATATCTTAGTTATTTCAAATAGTTCTTTTGGTGGAGGGTATATTGGATTGGTTGGTTCTATTCAGGGAATTGTTAAAGATGAAAATAGCAAGAAAATTTCAGGAGGGAGATGTATGATTTCTGGTTGGAGTAATGATGAAACACAAATGATTTTAGAAAAAGAAACATTTATTGTAAATGGAGATGTGAAAGCTTCGGCAATAATTAGTGCAGAAAGATTTGACGAAGGAATCCAATATGCTTATAAAATATTATGTTATTGTGGAAGTGTTGGAAGTGGGACAGAATGTGTAGATGAGGATGGAAATCATGTTAATAATTCTATTGGAAGTACAAAAGGATCTTTTGAAATACAAACTTGGCTTGAAGTTAATACTGTAACTGATAAAAGTTTGTATACTCCAAGACAAGAATTATTTATCTGTGTTAATTTAACCAATGTAGGTTATTCTTCAAGAATTCCTGTTAATATTTATCATCAAGTGAGATGCAGTGCAGGGCAAGATAATAATAATGATACAGATAGGGCGTTAATAATTTCAGATGATGGCGAACCTGATGACAGAGGTATAAGCTCAAATACAACACAAATGCAATGTAAAAGATTTCTTGTGCCTGATGCAAAATATTTACAAGGAAAAACTAGTGAATGTTATGCCTCGACAAATGTGTGGGTGTTAGGTTCTCACAAAGAAAATTTATTAGGATATGCAACGACTTCACCAGTATTTAATATAACTCTAAATAATCTTCAATTATATGCTAATTGGGAAAGAGTTTTAGGTTATGAATGGAATGCAATAATTAATTTAAGTACAACACAATATCAAGAATATTCTGGAATTGGAACAGGAACAATTAAAATTCATTTAAGTCATCCAGAATTATTTTCAATAGATTCAACAGACCAATATGGGGGAAATGAAATGCCTTTTACTAATATGTTAATAGCAGAACAAATATCTAATATTACTGCAACTAATTCATCAGGAGATATTTTAACAACCTCATTACATTATAAAAAACAAGGACAATTAGATTTATATATAAGTGGAGTAGATATTTCTTCGACTGGTTGGTATAATATTACCTTGAATTTAAATAGTTTTGAAGAAAGACAGGTTGTGGCTTTAGAAGGGGTTGAAAACAAAACAGGAACTTTTCATTTGAGTGTTGATTGTCCTTCTACAGCAGATGTTGGAAGTAATATGAATTGCTCAATTACTGCACAAGTTGAATCCTCGCAAGTTGTTGAAAAAGAAGTTGATTTTACTTGTTATATTACTGATGGGGTTAGTGAATTTAGTAGTTTGAATTACAATCAAATGATTAACCGAACTTCCTTAACTTTATATAAAGAATTTTTAGTTCTGTCTTCGTTTTCTGATGGAACACAATATGTTTTGCAGTGTCACGCTGATTATTATAATTTTGGAAGTCGGAGAGATAGCTTTTATGATACTTTTGTTACTTCTGGCATAACAGCAATTTCTTCAGGAAGTTCTCAAAGTGGTGACGGAGGATTTGCTATAACACAAGGAGCTTCAATAACTGGGGGGGCAATTGATGAAGAAGGTAGACCTATTGATAAAGATATCCCATTTATTCCTGATGAAAAAGAAGAATGGATTATGTTATTGATTGTTGGATTAATTATTATAGGGATATTATTTGTTTTATTGAAAAAAGAAATAAAAATATCTAAAAAATTTAAATTTGCTCATTTGAGAATTTTATTTGGAACAATATTACTTATTATTCTTTTACTTGTTGGTGGAAATTATGGATATAAATTTACCAAAGATAAATTTATCAAAATTGGGGATTTTATTTCATATTCTTTTGTTAACGATCCTTTAATTAGAGGTATGGCACTTGTAATATTTATTGTTTTTATTATAATAATTTTATTTAAAACATTAAATATTAGAATGGAAATAAAATTGGGTGAAGATATTCAAAGTAGAAATTATTATCATGATAAAAAAACTTCTAAATTACAGCATAAAATCAATAGGGAAATTTTAAAACATGAACTTGTACATGCAAAAAAGAAAATTAGAAAAAGATAAAGAATTTTTTAGATTGGGAAAAAAAATTAAAAAAATAATTAGGTTTTAATTTTTTGTTATTAATTTTTTTTAAATTTTACTGCAGTGCCATACGCCAACATTTCTGAAGCACCTTGCATTATCATGGAAGTCATAAATCGCATTCCGATTATTGCATCAGCCCCTTTTTCTATTGCTTGATTAACCATTCTATTATAGGCCTCTTCTCGTGATTGTGAAATCATTTCTGTGTATGTTTTTATTTCTCCTCCAATTAAATTTTTGAATCCTGCTCCAATATCTCGTCCAATGTTTCTTGCTCGAACAGTGCTTCCTTTTACAAGTCCAACAATCTCTTTAATTTCTTTTCCTGGAATTGTGTTTGTGCTTGATACTATAATTTCTGTCATTTTATTTTTTTAATTTTCTCTATTATATCTTCTTTTTTATTTAATAAGATTACTATTCCTATAATAATTATTGGCACTGCATAAATTAGTGTGAAGATGGTTTTTAGGATTGCTAAAAATACGATGATTAATCCGAAGATAATTATGATTCCTCCAGTTATTAGTTGTTGAGTTTTCATATTAAAATTAATTAGAATAAGTTGATAAATGTTTTGTGATAGTTGAAAATAAAATTTGGGATTAGAATGCGAAAATTTAAATATATCTTTTTTTAATTTAATTTATGGAAAAGCAAGTAATGGATTTTAATGTTTTAATAGAACAAGATGAAGATGGGATTTATGTTGCGAGGGTTCCTCAGATAGGAGGTTGTTATACTCAAGGAAAGTCATTGAACGAAGTTTTAGAAAGGATTAAAGAGGCAATTGAAGTTTGTTTAGAAGCGGATAAAGAAGAAGTAAATCCTATGAAATTTATTGGAGTACAAAAAATTCAAGTAGAAAAACCTATTTGTTGTTAAGATGGCAAAGTTATTGCTTATTTCTGGGAAAAAATTATGCAAAATTTTAGAAAAATTAGATTTTGATGAAATTCATGGAAAAGGAAGCCACATTAGATTTAAACATTTTGATGGAAGAAGAACTGTTATACCTGTTCATGGAAATGAAAATTTGGGAAGAGGATTATTAGGAGAAATATTAAAACAAATAAAAATAAGTAGAGAAGAATTTAATAATTTAGTAAAATAAAAAAATGTTTGTCGCTACTCATTAACTTCAACTCGGTCACCGAAAAGTCGATATTGATGAAATATATTTGTTGCTACTCACTCAATTCTGCTTTTTCATCATCAATTAAAATCTGTGCAATTTCTTTTTGAATGTTTGCGATTTGTCCTTTTTCAAATGGCCCTATTGTGTTCCCATCTAATCCCATGAGTTCGTCTACATTTTCTTTGAAAATTATTAATGTGTTTTTTTGTTCTAGATTATTTTTACCATTAAGATTTTTATTCATTTTTTTATCAGAGGTATCAATGCATTTCATAAGTTCTTCAAATAAATCTTTTTCAATTGTAAGCATATTATCAAAATCTTTTTTTGAAATTCCGGTTTCTGCAGCAATTAAAACCAAATTCAGGATTTTTTTTCTTCGTCTTAACATTAATTCTTTGAAAAGTGTGATTGCATTTTCAAGTTGTTTTTTTGTTTTAATTATTACATCAGAAAAATCTTCATCTTCTTTTTGAGATATTTCTTTTTTTTCTTTTAAATAATTTGAAATTTCTTTTATGAAATTTTTTACTAGAGGTTGTAAGTTTTCTGAATATCTTTCTTTTCTAGCTGCTTCGTAAATATCATTATAAGTAATCATATTTGTAAAAATGAAAATTTCTTTTTAATAATTGCTGTTGTAAGAATTAGATGTTTGACTATTATTTTACAAAACCTACTTTTTTCAAAAGTTCTTTTCCTTTAATTCTTCTTAAAGTTCCTTTTCGTGCTTCTTTTTCTGAGAACTTTTTTTCTTTTAGAATTGCAGAATTATTATAAAATAAAACTGGAACAGGGTCTGCTGAATGTGCTTTTAATTTGCAAGGTGTTGAATGGTCTGCAGTTATTACAATTTTAATTTTATTTGGTGGTGCGATTTTTCTTAGAAATTTTATAAATGTTTTATCAATATATTCAATCATTTCTTTTTTCTCTATTGGTTTGTTGTCGTGTCCTGGAAGGTCTGTTTCTTTTATATGAACATAAGCATAATCAAAACTTTTTTTGAATTTTTTAATTGATTTTATATTGAATTTACATGCTTTTTTTAATCCATCCCAAAGATTTTCATAAGCATCTAGTTTTTTTAATTTTGGATAATCAAATGTTGTAACTTTCATTCCACTAACTTTTGAAAATCCTATTTCTAATGGCATGTAGCTTGGTGAAATCCATTTTTTGTATTGCTTGAGTTTTGGAGGTTCTATTCCTGCACCTCTTATTAAAAGATAGTTTGCTGGAAGTAGCCCTCTTTCTTTTCTTTTTTTATTTACTGGATGTTTTATTAAAATTTCATGTGCTTTGGCTAAAAATTCATTTACTATATTTGCTGTGTATTGGGTGTTTTCGCTTTCGTCAAGAGGTTTGCAAATGCCATTTTTTTTTGGTTTGCCCATAATATATGTTGAATCATTTCCAGTTATATTTTCTGAGAATCCTCCATGGAAAACTAATGCTGCTCTATGTTGAACTGTTGAAATAAAAGTGAATTTGAAAGGCATTTTTACTCTGTTTGTGATTGCTCTTGCGAGTTCGTGTGCTTCACCTGTTGTAAGTGTTCGTCCTGCTCGTCTATCTATTACTTCTCCTTTTGAATTTGTTGTTCCAAAGTTTACTCTAAATGCTAAATCCCCTCGTGTTAATTTTATATTTGTTCCTTTTGCTTCTAACCAACCCCTTGAACTTGAGGATAAATCATTTCCAAAAATTGAGACAATTGCTTCATCAGATTCTGGAATAAAACCTGGTTTGACTGGGTCCATATATCCCATTTCTCCACGTGTTGCAAAAAAATCCATATTAGGAGTATGTGCTGCTTCTAAAGGTGTTTTGTCTTTGAGAAGTTTATTTGGCAAATCTGCCATACCATCAATTATAACTAAAATTCCTTTCATGTAAAATTAAAGAAGAAGAGATTTATAAAAATTTAGATTAGTTAATATTATAAATATTTCAATTTTAAGTAAAATATGTTTGGAAAATTAAAAGATAAGTTAAGGAGTTGGACTAAAAAGATTTCTGAGAAATCTGAAGAAGTTGGAGAGGTTTTTGTTGAAGAAAAAAAAGCAGTTGTAGAAAAAAAAGTTCCAGAGAAAAAAGTACAAGAAGAAATCAGAAAAGAAATAAAGAAAGAAAAAATTGGGGAAGTTGAAAAAATTTCTGAAATAAAGGAAAAATTGTCAGAAGAAAAACCTGGGACTAAATCTTTTTTTGAAAAGGTTACTTCTAAGATTAAAAAAATTAAAATTTCTGAAAAAGAGTTTGATGTTTATGCTGATGATTTGGAAATGCTTTTGCTTGAGAATAATGTTGCGATGGAAGTTACTGAAAAAGTTATTTCTGAATTAAAAGATAGAATTGTGGGTCGGGAATTTTTAAAGAAAGAAGTTGAGAGCGAGATTAAGGATTTTTTTAGAGAAGTTATTGAGGATATTTTGGTTGAGCCGTATGATTTTGCAGAGAGGGTCAGAAGTCAGAAGTCGGATGTCAGAAGTCAAGAACCCTATGTTATTTTATTTTGCGGTATTAATGGAACAGGGAAAACAACTACTATTGCAAAGGTTGCGGATTACTTGAAGAGGAAAAATTTGTCTTGTGTTCTGGCTGCAGGGGATACTTTTCGAGCAGCGTCTATTGAACAATTGAAAACTCACGGTGAGAGATTGAATATTAAGGTTGTTGCACATGAATATGGAAGTGATCCTGCGTCTGTTGGTTTTGATGCAATTGCTTATGCTAAGAAAAATAAAATTGATTGTGTTTTAATTGATACTGCTGGGAGAATGCATACTGCAAAAAATTTGTTGAAGGAAATGGAGAAAATTGTGAAAGTTTGTAAGCCGGATTTGAAAATTTTTGTTGGCGAGAGTATTACTGGAAATGATATTTTGGAACAGGTTAGGAGTTTTGATTGGGCAATTGGAATTGATGGAATTGTTTTAAGCAAGGCAGATATTGATGAGAAGGGTGGGACTGCTCTTTCTGTTGGTTATGTTACAAAGAAGCCGATTTTGTATTTGGGAACTGGGCAGGAATATGATAAATTTGAACCATTTGACAGACAAAAATTTATTGAAAGGCTTGGACTTTGATTCTTTTTCATAATCTCTTTGTTATTTCCTTCCTTACGTACGTGAGTACGCGGCAGAAGAAAAGTGCCTCGATCTTATAAAAAATAATTCAAAGTTTGGGGAAGGGGAAAGAATTTATATAAAGTGATTTATTGAAAATTGGAATGGATAAGGAAAATTTATTTTGCATGTTAATGTCTGAAGAAGTTTTGAAAAAAGATTGGCTTTCAAAAGAGGATGAAGAGGCATGGAAAGATTTGTAAAATTATAAAAAAATAAATTTGAATATGATAAAGAAAATTTGGAAATGGTTTAGAGAATTATTTTTTGATTTTATTATTGGACCAGATATTCGTCCGAAATAAATTCATTGAGGGGTTGGAGCTTTAATTTTAATATCTATTTCTTGGCACGATAAAAAATATAAATTAAAGATATTCATAAAAAAATGGATGTGGGAAATATTTTTTTAGGCAAGAATAGCTTCGGAAGATCAAGAGAAAATTATTTAGAGATGTTTTGAGTAAAATTAATGAATACTTAGAAATATGATAAAGAAAATTTGGAAATGGTTTAGAGAATTATTTTGGTTAGCAGTTAGTTTTTTTACAGGGTCTGATTTTGTAAGTTATCCAAAATCTTTTAATAAGTAACTTTTTTAAAACCAGTATTTAAAAAGATAAAATACTATTAATAGTAATGATATTTCTGGCTGAATTGGGTTCACTTCTGGGATTGATGGCTGGAATGTTAATTGGATTGATTTTTGTATTTATTATTTTTTATGTTTATTCTGCTTTGGCACTTATGACTATTGCTAAAAGAACAAATACTGCGTTTGCTTGGCTTGCATGGATACCTTATGCAAATATTTATTTGATATCGAAAATCGCTCAAAAACATTGGTGGCCAGTATTATTATTGCTCCCTTCAATAACTTTTGGCTTTCTTCCTGAAAATATAATTTTTAATACAATAAATACAATCGCTACATTGGTTTTTGTGGTGTATGTATTTATCTGGTGGTGGAAAATATGTCAAAGAAGAGGTAAACCTGGATGGTGGGTATTGATTGGAATAATTCCTATAATTGGGTGGATATGGATGTTAGTGTTAATTGGAATTTTAGCTTGGGGAAAAGATTCAAATCCATCTACCTCAAATACTTCTAATATTCCTTCTGCATAATAAGTTTATTAGTTCTTTTTTTATGAAAAGCGAGACCTTAAAAAGAGCAATTAACACAGATTTATTACAATGAATAAGAATAATAACACTCTATTGAGCAAGTGTTTTTCTTAGATATTTCTCTATAAATTTTAATAATTAAAATGAAAATTTCGAAACCAACATATATGAAGGTTATTACAGGACCAGAAGGTTTTAATCCATCGCACGAGAATTCAGAAGTTATTGGGGGATTTAATGCAGGTGCAACTAAGATAAAAACTGAAGATGGTTGTAAAACATTATTAGTCATAAGAGTTGCAGAAAAATTTAAAGAACAAGATGATAGTTCAATTCATGTTCCAAGATGGGATTATAGAACAGCTGGGTCGCCTCTTGTATTTGATAGGATTCCAGCAAGATTAATTATAAAACAAAGTGAAAAAGAAATAGAATATTTTGACAAAGACGGAGAAATAAAAAAGAGCTTAAAACATACTTCGCGTTTAGAAATAAGAATTTTAAATGAAGCTGGGAAATTAGAAAAATGGGGTAATGGACGTGTTCTTCCAAAGTATGATTTTGAAGAACGCGGGATGGAAGATCCGAGAATAACAATGTTTGGAAAAGAAGTAGAAAAAGAACTAGGATATAAGTATGGTGTGACCTATGTTGTTCCGCATGATTTACATAGAGTTTCAACGGTGATTATGCTAACAAATGATTTTAAAAAATTTGATTATTTGCCTTTTGGAAATACTCCAAGACCTGTTAAAAATGGAAAAGATATGGCTTTACTTCCAGATCGTTATTTAAGCACAGCGAAAAATGTACTAACAAAGAAATATGAATTGGAGTTTGGAGCATTAGTTAGACCAAGTGAGCATGAAGGGATTAGTACTGCTGGAATAGCTCTAGAATATTCTCCTAATTTAGTAGCAATGGGGCTTCCCCATAGATTAATTGAAAATCAGAATGGAGTAATAACTGGAACAGGAGCACCACCAGTAAAAATAGGAGATATACTTCTTGCTCCGTATCATGAAGCAATTCCTTATGAACCTGGAGAAGAGGGGAAAGAATGGCATACGCATCGTTATGTGACAAAAATGTTAGAAATGAACGCAAAAGAACCATGGAGAGCATCAATTAATCCAGATTTTGGTTTGCAAATAGAAGATTTTGAGGATCTTTTGCTTGGAAAAGGCTTTGTTCCAAATGTGGTGTACACAACGGGGATGATTTACTATGAAAAAGAAAATAGATTAGAATTATTTCATGGAATTAATGATGACCATGAAGTTGTGACTGGGCATGATATAATTGGATAACTTCTCCACCGCGAACTTAAGTTGCAAAGTTACCTAAGGAGAACTTTGAGTGTTGTTGTTCTCCCCTGAAAATTTGGTTTTGTTTTTTTCAGGACCCAATTTAGTAAAATTGGCTAAGGAGAACTTTGAGTGTTGTTGTTCTCCCCTGAAAATTTTAAATTTTGTTTTTTCAGGATTCAACTTTGCCAGAATGTCTCGCTTTTTCAAAGTTACCTAAAGAGAGGTTTTTTAAGGAAAATCATTGTATTAAATACATGTTAAATGAGGATTCAGAGAATGAGGAATTCAAAGAAATTATTCATTTTCAACATGAAAAATCTTCTAAAAAAGAACTTAAATTAAAATTTTTAGACGCAATAAAATATTCTTTAAAGAGTTTGTTAAAAAAACCATTTAAAGTTGGGATGGTGGCTAGTCTTTACCCTGAAAAACAAACTTTTAATAGTGGAGGTGCAACACACCCATATTATCTTTCTAGAGAATTAGCCAAACTTGGTTGTGATATTCATATTTTTTGTGCAGGAAATAAAAAACATAAAAAAATAGAATATCTTAGAGAAGGGAGATTAGTTATACATAGAATAAAATCTGGACCAACATTAGATATTGGGGATGTAGTAATAAAAAAATATATGTCAGATTTTATCTTTGATAATAAGGTAATAGAAGAAATAACAAAAGAAAATTCTAAAGAAAGATTTGATGTAATTCATAGTCATGGTGGAATTACTGGAGGAATGTTTATCGCCAAATATTTTAACAATGTAAAATGGGTAAATACATTACATAGTTTAGAAAAAAACAGAATTAAATTTATGTCAAAAGAACAAAAAAAATATTATCAGATTTTTCGTTGGGTTGAGAGTACAGTGAGATATGCAGATGCATTAATTACAGTTTCAAATAAAATAAAATTAGAACTAATGCAAAACTATCCAGTAAAATTAGAAAAAATACATTATATTCCTAATGGTGTTGATTTGGAAATGTTCAATGAAAGCGACGGAGTTTCAGATGATAAAATAGTTCTTTATGTAGGGAGATTTAGTGTAGAAAAAGGAATCAATCTCCTTCCAAAAATAGTTAGAGATACTTTGGGAGGGGACAGTGAAATAAAATTTGAAGTTGTAGCACCAGATAAAAATCAATTTATACCTCCCTCTCTTGAAAAGATAAAAAGGGAATTTGAAGAAATTAAAAAACAATATCCAAACAGATTTATATGGCATAGAGAACCTTTATCTAGAGAAGAAATAGCGAAGGTATTTAAAAAATGTTTTCTTTACATTCAACCTTCAAGATACGAAGCGTTTGGTCTTACAGTATTAGAATCAATGGCTTGTGGGAAAGCAGTAATAGTTTCAAATAAGGGAGGTCTTCCAGAAGTTGTTGAAAATGCAGGTGTAATTCTTCCATTAAAAACAAATTTATTTGTAAAAGAAATTTTGAAATTAGCAGAGGATTTCAAGCTAAGAGAAAGGTATGCCAGAAGAGCTGCTGAAAGAGCAAAATTATTTGGATGGGAGGATATTGCCAAGCGAACATTCGCTCTTTACAAAAAAGTTTCAGGGCAAAAAGATAAAAGAAAAGGAGTTAAAGAGGAAGATAAAATTGAAATAGAACCAGAATCTAAATTTGAAAGTAAGGATAGAGGGAGGAGTTATCTTTAGGGAGATTAATTATTTTTCTATCAAAAAGACTAAGGAATTATTATTGTAGTTTTTATTAAGTAGTAACATTAAAAAGGTTTAAATAGCCCCTGAATAATTATTTTTATGAGTCAAAAATTAAAAGCATTGGTTATTGGAGCTGGTGAAAGAGGTTATGGTCTAAAATCCAATTCTGAGCTGATTGATATTAAAGCTATTGCAGATATAAATCCAATAAGGAGAGATAGTTTTGCAAAAAGTTATGGTCTTCCTGAAGAAATGACATTTGAAGACGGGAGAATACCATTAAATAAAAGATTGAATGTAGATTTTGTATATGTTGCAACTGATGATAAAAGTCATGGGGATTTAGCAGTTACTGCATTAGAAAATGGTTATAATCTTTTGTTGGAAAAACCCATGGCAAGTAACCCAAAAGAATGTATTGAAATTGTAAATGCCCATAAAAAATCTGGAAAAACAATGTCAGTATTCCATGTTTTAAGATATGCTCCTTTTTTTCAGAGAATCAAAAAAGAAGTTGTTTCTGGAAAGATAGGTGAGGTGGAACAAATTGATTTAACTGAAGAAGTTGGATATTGGCATTTTGCACATAGTTATGTGCGAGGAAATTGGAGAAATGAAAGTGAATCTGGTCCGATAATATTAACAAAAAGCTGTCATGACCTTGACCTCTTGGTATGGTTGTCAGAAAGTAAACCTAAAACAGTCTCTTCAAAAGGATCTTTAAAATTTTTTAGGAAAGAAAATGCTCCTGTAGGGGCGCTTGAAAGATGCACTGATGGATGTCCTGTTAATGAATGTCTTTACGATGCAAGAGAGTTTTATCTTTCTGGAGACCCAACAAAATTCCCTTTTAAAAATGTGTGTGTTGGAAGCAAAACAGAGGACTCGTTAAGAAAAGCTATTGAAACTGACCATTATGGTGTTTGTGTTTACAAGGGAGATAATGATGTGTTAGATAATCAAGAGGTGGATATCGTGTTTGAAAATGATATTGAAGCAAATTTTTCTTTAAGAAGAGGCGGACCAGACATGACAAGGAAAATTAGAGTATATGGAACACATGGCATGCTTGATGGAGAATTAACATCTGGGGAACTTACAAAAACAATTTATTCTGGAAAAAAAGGAATGGATAAAATTGAACATATCTCATTTGGAAATTTAGGGGGGCACGGGGGAGGGGATCCTTTATTGGTTAAAGAATTCATTGAAGCAGTAAGGACAGGGAAGTCTACATTAACCTCCTCTGAAGAATCTTTGTGTAGCCATTTGATTGCTTTTGCATCTGAGGAATCGAGAAAGTCTGGCAAGATTGTTTTGTTTAATAATTATTTAAAATCTCTTCAAATTAAATAAAAGATTTAAAAGTGAGTTTGTTTTTTCAATTAACAAAAAACCTAAATCCTAATACTTAAAAACTCTAGAGAATATAACTT
Organism: archaeon; assembly: GCA_030593225.1. Lineage (GTDB taxonomy): Archaea > Nanobdellota > Nanobdellia > Pacearchaeales > GW2011-AR1 > JAUVHP01. Next base: position 3,962 of record JAUVHP010000005.1, on the reverse strand, counting down.
AAAATGGTAAATATTGCGGAGATTGTGTCAAGATATAATCCTTTAAAATTTGTAGATTTGAATCAATTTATCCTTAGAGTAATTTTTGCTTTAACAATAATTATTGTTGGTATATTTCTTGGTAAGGGAATAAGTATTGGGTTAAAAAAATTATCACAAAAATTTGAATTAAATAAAAAGATTAGTGGAAGTTTTATTGATTTAATTTTAGCTGTAATAAGATGGTCTATTTATTTATTATTTATCTGTTTTGCATTGAACCAATTAGAAATTCCTAAATTAACTTATTTTTTCACAAGTACTTTTATTATAATTCCTTCATTAGTTGGTGGATTAATTCTTTTGCTTATTGGACTTACAATAGCATTTTATTTAAGAGAAGTTATTAAGAGAAGTGAAACTAAAATTAGAGAACCAATATCTCAAATAGTATTCTTTTTTATTATATATATTTTTGGAATTTATGCTATAAGAACTGCATTAATTTCTTTTGATGACTGGACAACGAATATGATAATAATTGTTCTAACTGCAATAGGTGCATCTGCTATAGCTTATGGATATTTAGTAGAAGCAAGAAATGTCTATCATTAGATTTTCTTTTCAAAATAATAATTAAGAATCTATTCTTTAGACATACTCTAAAATTTAAAATTTGTTTGCACTGTTCTGTTTTAAATTTTATATAATAAACCCAAAACTTATTAATTTTGTTTTTGTGAAGCGATTTTTTAAATCGTTTTCACAAAAAATCTTATGAGAATAAATTTATAAATATAAAAGTATATTTAAAAAATATGAAAATAAAAAAAAGAGAGGTTTTTTTAATTTTATTAATCTCATTGGTTTTTGTTAGTGCAATTTATTCTGAACTTATTCACCAGAGTCCTGAAGTTTTGATTGAAGTTAATGGACATTCAATGATGCTAAAAAAGGCAATTGAAAATGATTATTTAGTTGATGAAATGCCTTTGCCAGTAAGTGATTTAATAGAGAGTATTGGGGTTTGGCATACCGCAGATGAAATTATTGTTTCTGTTAATGGGGTGACAAAGACATTACAAGAAGCGATTGATAGTAATAAAGGTAAGTTAAGTAATAAAGGTCTTTGCAGTAATATTCCAACAGAAGGTTATAATGTAAATTTATTACCTGAGGTAGGGCATCTTGCTACAAATATAGAATTGTCTTCAGGTAAAACACTACAACAAGCAATTGATGATGGAGATTTTTGCGACCATTTTAGTTACTCATTTAAAACAAGTGCGTGGGGAAGTTGCTCTTCTTCTTGTGGTGCAGGAACACAAACAAGAACTCATTGGTGTGAAAGAGAAAATGGTGTAGAAGTTGATGAGGATTATTGTTTTTGTGCAACAGAAAATATTGTTCGCGATAAAAATTATTGTGTATCTAATTTACCAACACTTACTCAAGGTTGTGATGCTGGAGATAATGTTTGTGGATGGAGTGGTTGGTCTCCAACAACAACTTGTTCAGTGACAGGAATATGTAGTGTTGGAAGTTATAAGAGAAAGAATACTTGTCTTGTTTCAGGACATTGTGAGGGTTATAGTTTAAATGAGGTTATTTATGATTCGAATGGTGGAGCATGTTCTACTGGGGGTTGCCCCACAGATATTTATTGGAGATGTACTTATATTGCAAAATGGGGGCAGGCTTCTCCTCCAGGATTTGGAGGATGGGACATTGGTAATAAAAATTGTAATTGTTATAATAATCCTGGATTTAAGTGTCCAGGGGAATGGAAAGCGATATCTTCGAGACAAGATGAGGGTTGGTATTCTACTTGTAGGATTAATTGTGAATTGATTCCTACATAAGTGTATTAAATTTATTTTAATTTTTCAAACCACAACTTTATTAATTCTTATTTTTCTTTATATAATATGTTAGAGAGATTAGGAGAGGTTTTGCGAAAGGCGACTGATAAAGTAGCGAATGCTATTTTTCTTGATAAGAATTTGGTTGATGGGATTGTTCGTGAGTTGCAGAGGGCGTTGATTGAGGCAGATGTTAATATTCTTTTGGTTAAACAGTTGAGTGATAAAATTAGAAAGGCAGCGATGGACGAGCGTGTTAAGGAGGCAGATAAGAAAGAGCATGTGATTAAGTTGTTGCATGATGAGTTGGTTAAGATTTTGGGAGAGCATAAACAATTGAAACTGGGTTCTGGGCAAAATAAAATAATGCTTTTGGGATTGTATGGTGCTGGAAAGACGACGACGATTTCTAAATTAGGAAATTATTTTGCTAAGCGTGGGAAGAAAGTTGCATTGGTTGGTTTGGATGTGCATCGTCCTGCGGCAAAGGAGCAATTGAAGCAGTTGGCTGAAAAAAATAATCTTAATGTTTTTGTTGATATGGAAGAAAATAATGCGATTAAGACGTGGAAGAATTTTGAGAAAGATTTGAAAGATTATGATTTGATTTTGATTGATACTGCTGGAAGGCATAATTTGGATGAAGAGTTGGTTAAGGAAATTAAGGAATTAGGAAAAGTGATTAAGCCGACTGAAAGTATTTTGGTTATGCCTGCAGATATTGGACAGGCAGCAAAGGAGCAGGCAAAGGATTTTAAGGACGCTGTGAATATTTCTGGAGTTATTATTACGCGTATGGATTCTACTGCAAAAGGTGGCGGGGCTTTGACTGCGTGTGCTGAGACAGACGCGTCTGTTTATTTTATTTGCAATGGCGAGAAAATTAATGATATTGAAGAATTTAATTCAGAGCAATTTTTATCACGGCTTTTGGGAATCGGGGACTTGTCTGCTTTGATTGAAAAAATACAATCTGTAACTGATAAAGGAAAAGCAGAGGCGATGCAGAAAAGTTTGGAAGAGGGAAAAATTAGTTTGGAAGATGTTATTGAACAGGTTAAGAGTATGAATTCTCTTGGGGGTTTTGATAAAATTAAGGGGATGATTCCTGGTTTAGGAAATGCTAAAATTCCTGAGGGTGTTATGGAAAAGCAACAAGATAAGATTGCAAAGTGGGAGCATATAATTAAGTCAATGACAAAAGAGGAGAGAGAAAATCCTGATGTCTTTGATGAACAACATTCGAGGATTGGGAGGGTTGCTCAAGGAGCTGGTGTAAATAACAGCGACGTGAAGTCGTTGTTAAAACAATATAAAATGTTAAAAGATATGGTTAAGCAAAGTTCTGAAATGGATATGTCTAAAGGTATGTCACCAAAACAAATGCAGAAGATGATGAAAAAAATGAGTAAGGGAATGAAATTTTGAGAAAATTTAAGAAGTAATACAACATACTGGATTTACAAATGTTCTAGTTCTTACACGGCAGTTTTTATAATACTCTATATAATAATAATCTTTAAGATCTGTATCTGCAGGGCAATCTGCACAATTTGTACAATAATCTGGCCAAACTCCCGGCAATCCTTCAGGTACCCAATCAGTATAATATCCTGGAGTTTGTAAAACGCTATCACCTGTGCAAGTTCTTTCAGTAGATGTAGTACAAGTAGTTGTAGGTGGTGTTGAGGCTACTCCTATATCATCTGTTCCACATGCCCATGAATTACCACTCCATTTAGGAATTTCATTAAGATTGCAATTTAACGAACCTAATATGCCATTATCATACCCGCATTCGTGTCCTGTTATTATTTGACAAAAAGAATTTGTAATTTCAATTTCCTCCCATGTGTGTCCAAAAACAGAAGGACTATTTGTTCCATATGCATAAACTCCAATTCCTAAAAAAATCAAAATTCCCAAAGTAATTATAGAATATAAGGCTCGATTAGATAGAGTTATTTTTATCACCATATATTATTATAATAAATAGTTTTTTTAAATATATTGTTTTATATCTTAATTGATAAGTTTTTACAACCATTAATTTTAAAAATTAAAAAACAATTGATAAAATATGGATATTAAAATTATGTTGGAAGAACAAGATGAAGGAGG
>JAUVHP010000051.1 GCA_030593225.1 archaeon | reverse complement strand
AAATTTATAAGGATTGTAACTGTAATAAAAAAATGAGGATAACTTTTGATAGTGATGCAGATTCAGCGTATATTTATTTTAAGGAAATTTTAGCAGGAGAAGTTATGAAAACAATTTCTCTAAATGATTCTATAAATGTTGATTTAGATAGTAAAGGCAAAACATTAGGGATTGAAATAATTAATGCAAGTAAAACTCTGCCTGAAAATACTTTGAAAACTTGTGAAGTTATTAATTAAGAAAATTTAAATACCTGTTTTTATGAAGAATATTATGACAATTAAAATAAGACAATGTCGGCATTGTTAGAAAAGATTTTAATAGTTGTAACTCTGTTTCTGAAGTAAGAGGGAAAAATGAAAACTGATTTAGTTAAGGGATTTGTGGATTATTCTGGAAAAGATGCACAGAAACGTGCAGTTGTGCAAGAGGTTATTAAACAGGTCTTTGAGAAATATAATTTTGAAATGGTTGAGACCCCGATTATTGAGTATGAGGATTTTGTTAAGGGAGAAAATCAAAATGATGATGCGATTTCTGATATTTTTCGTTTGAGTGATAAAGGAAAGAGAAAACTTGCTTTGCGTTATGAGTTTACTTTTCAGTTAAAGAGAATTGCAAAAAATAAAAAGTTGCCTTACAAGAGGTTTCAAATTGGGCCTGTTTTTCGTGACGAGCCTGTTACAGGAAATCGGCTTCGGCAATTTACTCAATGCGATGTTGATGTGATTGGTTCTTCAGTGAAAGAAGAGGCAGAAATTTTAGCAATTACAAAAGATATTTTTGATGCATTGAAAATTAAGTCTGCAATTTATATTAATAATAGAAAATTGTTAAATGAGATTTTAGGAGATTTAGGAATTAAGAAAAAAGATGAAGTAATTAGAGAAATAGATAAGTTGGATAAATTACCTGAAAAAGTTGTTAGGAAAAATTTGGAAAAGTATGGTGCAGAAAAAGTTATTTCTATTTTGAAAAAGCCAGAGGAATTTTTTGAGAAATTTAATGGTTATAAGGAAGTTAAGGAGTTGAAAGATTATTGTAAACTTTATGGGGTGAAGATTAATTTTTCTCCTTTTTTGGCTAGGGGGCTTTCGTATTATAATGGAAATGTTTTTGAAATTAAATCAGATATAAGAAGCAATGAGGAAATTGCAACTAATTCGCCCATGCGTGGTCAAATTAAAGAAACGATTTGTGGGGGGGGAAGTTATGAAATTGGAGGTGTGCAATCAACAGGGATTTCTTTTGGATTAGATAGATTGCAATTAGTTACTAAAATGGTTGTTGATATTGAAAAATATTTAGTTGTGTCTTTAGGACAAGATAAAAAAGCAATTCAGATTGCAAAACAGCTTCGGACAAAAGGAAAAAACGCAAGTGTTTATTTTGGAAAGCCGTCTAAGGCATTGGAATATGCAAATTCTTATGGGATTAAGAAAGTGGTTTTTGTTGGGGAGAGGGAAATTAAGAGGAAGATATTTAAAATAAAAGACATGCGAACAGGTAGGGAAGTTAAGTTTGAGATTAAGAGGGTTGGATAGTATATAAAAATTTAAAAATTAATAAAAAGTTACAATTTTATGAAGAAGTTTATGTACTGGTGGGCAAAAATTACCTCATTGGTAATAATTTTTGGAATATTTTATTCAATACATTTGGGATTTAGTATTGTAAAATTATATTTTGAAAGCCAAACTATTTTTCATAAAGGTCTTGCAGTAGGACTAATAATCCCTACAATGTCATTAGGGGATACTTTATTTTCTATATTTGGTTTAATTTTTAACACAATTTTAGGATTACTATTTTATTCCCCATTTTTTTATTATGGTTGGGTTAAAACTCCAAAAAGCAGAGATATAAAATACTTTACACAAATTATAACAATTATTTTTTCTATGTTGGTTATAGGTTCATCTCTCTTTTACATAGAATATTTTTCAGATGTACTTGATGTTTTTATAATATTGGCTCTAATAACTCCACTATATTATTTTGCTTGGAGAAAACCTAAAATTTCGTAACAAGATAATTTAAAAGATTAATAATTCTTATTTATTTATGGAAGATAATTGGAATAAATCAAAAGCAGTAGGCAATATTGCAGAAAGTATTATTGAAATGATGATTAATTCTATGCCTGATTGGAGATGTGTAAAATTTGGGGTAGAAAATCATATCGAAGAATTGAGAAAGGCTGTGAGAGCTAATAGAAATACGACTACAGAAAAAATAAAATCTATGCCAGATTTTATTGCATATAATATAACAAATGGAGATACACATTTTATTGAAGTTAAATATAGAGGTTTTATTGATAAACGGGATGGAAAATCAGAATATAAGATTGATTTCTTAAAAAGATATTCTGAATATTGGAAAGGAACTAAATTAATTGTTATTAATCCTACAATGTATCCTCATTTTTTTGTTATTGATTTAAATGATGTGAAAAATGACATGTCTCGTATGGAACAAAATAGAACAGACGATTATTATTGGAATTTTAAAGATATTGAAAAAGGAATTAAAGATTTATTTCCTAATTTAGAAGAAAGTGTATTAGAAGACGCAATAAAATTAATCCCAAAAAAAGAATAAATATGGAAAAAATGAAAGACTTTGTTGTTATAAAAAAAGTTGAAAATGATTTAGTAAGCCAGTTTGAAAAAAGTTTAGAAAATTTAAAACTTGGAAAAATAAAAAGAGTTGCTTAATTTTCTAAATACTATGCACAACCTGTGAACTCAAATTTTCAGATTTATTTTCTTGAATTATTATTGGGTTTTTTTCAAAAATTTTGTTTCTTACTTTAAGTTGATAATTCAAACGAAGTTCAATTATATTATTTTCAATCTTTGTATCAAATTTCCATTTTGGAATTTCTCTTAAATTTATCTTAGACATACTTAAAAATTTAGAAGCCTCAAAAATTTGTATACCTGTTATAAACATCTCTTTATCAATATCTATAACCATATTTTGAAATTCAATTGAAAAAGAATATTCTCTGTTCTTTATTTTAAAAAATAGAATATCATTTACATAATCATAATCCATTTCTCCTTTTCCTTCTAAATGTCGCGGTTTCATATCTTTGGTATTTGCCATTCTTCTATAAAATAAAAGGTAACTATTTTAATCTTTCTACTTCCAAGACTTATTATCATTTTAAGATTTTTGTTATTGTATTTGCAAAAGACCGCATAATTTTCATTATATTGCACACCAACTAAAAAGGGTTTTTCTTGTGTTAATATCTTTTTTAATTCATTACAAGTATAAATTTTTCTTTGTTTTTCACTTAATCTAAAAAAAGTATGTGAAGTGCATTCTATATTTTCTATTTTATATTCTTTAACAAAATCTAAAAATTCTTCAGCATCTACCTTTTTTTTAATTTTAGTTTTACTCAACATATCTCCCTAAAGACGTCTTTATATAAAAAGGTAATTGCAAGTATTAAACCTCTATCTCCATCCTCCAACTATTCCTTTCCCCACTAATTTTCTTATCTTTAATCTCTAATGGTTTTTCAAACAAAGGACAATCTAGAACAAATGTTTCAAATTCTCCACCTTCGCCTGCTGGATGTATTTTATATTTTTTTTCTAACTCTGTAACGTCCTCAATGAATTCTTTATTAATTTCTCGACCAAGCCAGGATTTGTCAAGTGGAAACGCGGCAACTCCAGTAATTATTATTTTAAATTTATTTTCTATTAATTCATTCAAATATTCAATTTCGTTTTTGTGCCACAATGGATTAAAACATTTTAGATTTAATTTATCGCAGATTTTTTGAATTCGCGAGGTCTGGTATTCTGAATACAACGCACCTGTAACTAAGGTATCAATTTTGTATTTGTCTTTTGCTTTTTTAATTGCTCTTTCCAAATCCTCTAATTCAATTTCTTTTTCTCCTTTTGTTGTATCAGTTATTAAAGGAATATTCATAACTTCTGCTTGCTTTTTTGTTTTGTCAATTGAAGGCGTATGGAACATGTAACTGTCTTGGTTTTCTGAGTAAATTGTAATAAGACAAGCTAATTCATAACCTTGTTTTTTTGCTAAATACCCAGAGTAACAAGAATCTTTTCCTCCTGAAAATAATACAGCACATTTCATAGAAAAAAAGAGATGAGAAAGTTTTTAACCTTTCCTTCTAAACCTTTCCCCAATATATTCAACTAACTCGCTTCCAGAAATTTGGATTGTTTCAGAACCTGCACGAATATAAAATTCTTCTCTTCCTTCAATTCTTAAAAATATTGGTTTGTTACTTTTGAAGCAATCAACTTTCAAAACATGTTTATCTTCAATTTGCACTAACTCAAAATTTAAAAATGAAAAATGTTTTTTCCCAATGTATTGTTTTACTAAATTTGTAAAATGTAAATTAAATCTATCTTTGTTTGCAAAATTGTCTTTTTCTATTCCAATTATTTTTCCCTCGTCATTTATTCCAACTAAAAGAGTCCCGCCTTTTGAATTAAGAAATCCTGCAATTGTTTTTAAAACAGAAAGTTCAATTTTTTTGTCTATTTCTTTTGTGTGAAGATTAATTCTAAGTGTTGATTTAAATTCCAAATTTCTTTTTTCACCCTCTTTAATTAATTCTAAAATTTCTTCTGGAGAATCTATTTGCTGTATAAATAAATTAGGATTTCTTTTGACAAACCTTTTCATAAAAAAGTTTAATGGTGTTTTTTTATTTGTTTTTAAGTAAATATATCCCATTGTTGAAGAAAATAATGCACCTAAAGAAATAAGGAAAAGACTTTGCATTGTGAAAATATAATTTGAAGCGTAAAATGTGTATGATAAAAAAAGTTTGGTAAAATATTTTGCAAGTTCTAGAATTACTCCTAAAGAAACTGAAAAACAAAATGCGAAAATTGCTATAAGTGAATGGTTGGTTTTTATTTTGTTGTTAGAATACAAGATGAACATTATCATAAAGCCGATAAAACCTAGTGTTGCTCCTAAAAATATTTGAATTATTAGTCCTCTTATGTTTCCTAAGAAAAAACTGATTATTATAAAAAGAAGAATTGTGAATTCAAATTCTCCTGGAATATAAATTTTGTAATTTTTTTGCATAAAATATGGAAGAAACACAAGAAAAAGTAAAAGAATATTTACAAATAAAACATGCCATGTTTGGTAATAATAAGAATTAATAATTGCGAATATTAAAATTATTTTTATTGCAATTGACAAAGGGTCTTTGATTTTCGCAGAACTGTCTTTTATTAAATCTAAAAACATATATTAATAAAAAAAACTAGATTTAAAGATTTTTATATAAATTTATGATTAAACTATTATGTATAAATCTTTATAAAAAAATAATATTTGATTTTAGTAAGCTATATGAAAAATATAACTTCAAAATTAAAGAATAATTTCAAAAAAATTATTCCTATTGCAGTGGCACTTTCTACTTTTGCATTTAATTCTTTAGCATATACTAAAGAAAATTCATTTTCTTTTGACCAAATTCCATTAAAACCAGAAAAATATTCTGAGCATGTAATTAAAGAATCTGAAACAAGTTTTCAATATTCTAAAGGATATTGGTTTTCTCGTGGACTTATATTTAAAGAATCTGAGAAAATTCTTAAAATAAAAGATTCTTCATTTAAATGGGATATGGAGGATGGAGAAGCTACAATTAAAAATAAAAATGATGAAAAAGTTTCTATATCTAATTTTTTTAAAGAGGGGATTGATGTATTTTCAAATGAAAAAGTAATAGATATTTTTATTAAAATTTCAGAGGGTATGCCTTTGGAAGATGTTGTTTTATCTGAAAAAACTAATACTACAATTAGAGAAATCATTGAGTTTGCTAAAGCATTTGATAGTATTTCAGAAACAAGTGAGGGGGAAAATTTTTATAATTATCAAATAAATTTATTGGGAACTGCAGAATTAACAAGTAGCATATTAACAACTCAAATTTTTCAAAATCAGAAAGGTTTAGAATTTGAACTTATTCATGGAACAAATGTCAAAGCTTTAGCCAATGCAGAAGCGTATTTTGAAATTGGTGCTGATTGGAATAAATCAATTTCTATTGAAGATTTAATTATTACTGGTGAATCTTTTGAAGGAAATATTTATGGAAAAATTGGTTATAATTATTCTCTTCTTAAATCAATTGAAGAGTTTTGGCAATTCAGACAAAATTCATTAACTTTTGGGGTCTTACAAAAAATATCAGAAATAGAAAAAATTAGTTATGATGCAAGATTTATTTTAAATCTTGAGGCAGATTTTGAAACAATTTTAATGAGTAATACAACAATAAAAAAAGAATATGAATCCATAAAAAAAAGAGATTCGCAATTAGCTTATGGAATTTTAGATTTAGAAAATTTATTATTTATGGCTGGGGTTAGTCAAGACGAGATTAAAGAAAAAATAAAATTGTATGAGGAAAAAATTATTTTAAATTCAAATGGAGAAGAAATCGAAAAAATAGATAATTATGAAATTGTTACAAATCGTTTTAAAGCAAAAGTGTTTTATGGATTATCACATATAAAAGATACAATTTTTATGCCAAAAATTAAAACTTCAGTTTCATTGTTTGGTTCAATAACAAATTATTCTAAGGAAAATAATCAATTTGGAATGTTATTAAAAAATCCATATTTAAATTCAAAATTAAACCATAAAGGAAATTATGAAACTTTTTTTACAATTATTGGAAATAAAAATAATCCTTTTTATGATTATTTTAAAGAAAAAATTAAACAGACAATTAATCCTATTGAAAAATATCTTGAATCTAAATTACATACAGATTTATTAAGAGAATTAAATGGGGTATTTCTTACTTATTCTGAAAAAGATAAAACAAGAAAATTTGGGGGTGTTGTTGGTTTTTCAAATAAATCATATATTGAATTAGGACAAATTAATGGAGAAAATAAACAAGGAAATTATTTAAAAATTGGGTTACCTTCTTTTCAAATGAAATTTAATTCTGAAATTAATTCGCATTTAGGAGGATATGGTGAAAGCAAAAGTTTAGAAATATCTGGAGTAAAAAAAGGTTGGAATATAAATTTAGAGTTAGAACCTATGGTAAATGAAATGGGGATTGAAAATGTAAAACTTTATTTTTCAAGAACTTTTTAGATTAAAATTAATCTTCTTCCATCAATTCTTGTAATGGGTCTGGGTTGTGTTTTAAATAAATGTGTTTTAGCCAAATATGAATTTCTCCAAAATGTTTTTCTTGTTCTAGCCAGATTTTGTTTTGATTATCTAAATGAAGTAATGATGAAAATGAATTGATTTTTTCTTCTTTTGTTTGTTTTACAAATTCACTAAAAGGAACTTTTGTTTTATGTTTGTTATTTTCAAAATGTATGTAAAGATTTTTATATATTTCTTTTATTTGATATTTTATACTTATTTTTCCTTTTGGCAAAGAAATTGAAGATTCTCTTAATGCGTTTTTGTGGATAATTGTTTTTTTTATTCTTCTGTTTTCAGTTATTATTGCTTTGTTAAGGGACTCTATTAGTTCTTTTAATGTTACTTTTCTAAACCGAGGCATAGGGCTTCTTGGAATGAGTTCTGGAATTTCTTCGTCTAATTCTATTCTTTCCATAGAATATTTTTTTTCTTGTTTTTTTCCAAAAAGAATTTCATCAATGCTTTTTATGTATTTGTTGAGTAAAATTTCTGATTTTATTCTTAGCAAAAGTGCAGCAGCTAACAAAACTTTACTTGAAATAAAAAAATCTGTTTCCTCTAAATTATTTATTTTTTCTAGGTATTTGTCTGTTAAAAGAATTATATTTACATTCCATGGGTCAAGTTGTTCTGTGTTGATTAAATCATAGATTACATCTTTCCAGCCAATTTCACGACTAAATAATAAATCATGAACTTGGTTTTGTTGAAAATTAGATTTTTCACCTTCCATAAAAATAAATGATGGGAAGTTTTATAATACTTTTTACGTTTGAATAGGGTGTCATCCCATACTACTTTGGCAGAATAATGGGCTGTCATTTTACAAGAGTAACAGACCGAAACATTTAAATAGAATTATATGTTTAATATTCTATCACCTCTTTT
>JAUVHP010000064.1 GCA_030593225.1 archaeon | reverse complement strand
CGTTCTCTTAATTTTATTAATTCTCCTTGTGCTATTTCTTTCATCTTCACAACTTCATCATTTAAATTAAGATCTGGTTTATGTCCATATCTTTTTTCAAATTCTACTTCAGCTTTTATGACACAATGATTCCTATTACGTGGCAAACCTTTTAAGGTGCACGCAGCAACGAGTTTATCATCAGCAGGAGGTATTGGTACTAAGCATCTATAACATGGAGTTAAATCTAATAATTCAGGAGCATGTTTCCAATCAAAAACCATTTCTATTTCTTTTCTAAATTTCTGAATTAATGGTGTTATTTTTTCTGCTTTTATAGTTTCAATTTCTTCTTCTAATTCTTCTATTCTTTTCTGAGCTGCGTAATATTCCGGATAATCCATTTCAGTAATTTCCCATAGCCTTGTTTGTACCAAATTTTCAATTTCTCTTTCTCTATTCTTATAATGTAATCCAGAGCCTTCAGGAATTATAATTTGGCAATGTCCTTCAAATCCTACAGTCCCAGCTTCGACCATTGGTTTCTTCATTCTTAAGCATATCTTATTTAAGTCCAATCTGGCGTTAAAATTATCTAAAGCTGCAACTATAACGTCAGATTCTTCATAAACAGCCATTGGTAATTTTTGGAGTTTTTCGAAATAATATTCAACCTTAAGATAAGGATTCATTTCTAGCAATCTTTCTGCTGCTACTTCAGCTTTAGAACGACCCTCATCACCAGGTCTAAAAAGCATTTGTCGCGATAAATTAGAGGTCTCAATAGTATCAAGGTCAACAAGGATCAACTTACCAATTCCCATTAAAGCAAAATCCTTAGCAATTTCGCAACCTAGGGCGCCTACACCAATGATCATGATTGTTCCATTATCTAAAGTTTCTTGATCCCAACCTTCAATTAATTGTTGTCTAGCATACATTCGTGCTTTAACAATATCATCTGTCTTTTCAGTCATTTTAAAAACGCTATTTTTTATTATTATAATATTATTATTTCAAAATCAGAATTTAAACTCTTTTAATGGGTTGTCTACCATTATTAAGAAATTAATTAAAATAAAGAGTTTCAATTTTATTTAAATTTAAAGGAGAAAATATTAAATATTACTTTCTAACTTTTTTTCTTTTTAGATGATTCTTTAATCATTCTTTTGAGATTATCGATTTCTTCTCTTTCTTTTGCTTTCATTAATTTTTCTTCGAATTCTCTTTTTTTTTCCTCTTTAGTTGCTATTTCATCAATAAGTTCTTGCTTTATTTTTATTAAATTACCCATTTCTTTCCGAAATTCTTTTGCTTCATACTTAATTATCCCCTCTTGCTTTTTAGCAGCTAATTTTTGCTTTTGTCTTCCTTTTTCAATTAAATCTAGTATTCCATCAGTTAGTCCACTAATTTCATTAATAGATTCTTTTAATTTTACCTCTTCAACCTTTTTACGCTTTTTTTCCGTAACTCTTTGTTTTTCTAATTGCTCTTGAATTGATTGAATTCTCTCTTCTTCCTTTTTAACTCTTTCTTCTAGGAATTTTGCATTTTTAATTTCAATTGCAATATATTTTATCTCTTCGTTCCAACCTATTTCTCGGAATTTAATAATTGCTGATTCAAAGTTTGTGTATGCTTCATCAAAATTATGATAAGCTACTTGTTTTTTACCTTTATCAATGAGTTTTAAACCTTCATCTCTTATTTGTTCTACATGTTGTTTTTTATAGATTAAATCTTGATATTGCTTTTCTTGTTCCCGTTTCAACTTTTCTTGTTCTATCCTTCTTCTTTTCACTTCCTCCTGAAATAGAGCATACTCATTTTGCCGTTGTAATCGTGCTTGTTCCTCTAAACGTTTCTTTTCAAGAAAATTAGCTTGTTCTTGTTGCAAATCTTTAATTAGTGTGTTTAAATTATTTATTTCTGGTTCCCACCCAATATTTTCTGCTAAAATATGTCTTGCCTGGATATACAATGAAATTGCCTCATTGTAGTTAGGAATTCTGTGTTTCAAATACTTTCCAGCCTCTTCCAAAAGAGAATATGCAGATTCTCTCACACTCATTTGTTCTTGTATTATTTTTTCTCGTTCTTTCTGTGCTAATTGTTGAGCGTCCCTCTTATCTCTTTCTTGTCTCTTTCTTTCCTCAACTAGGGCTTTTAATGCTTTTCCTTCTTCTAAACTTTCTAATTCTTTTTTATATTTTAATTGTTTGGCTTCATCTGTTTGCTTCTTTAAGATATTTATCTTAAATATCATATTATTTATAGAATCTGTTGGAAATTGTAGTTCATTTAGAAAAATACTTGCCCTCCTATAACAAACTAGTGCATTATCATAATTTTGTTCTTTTAAATAGCGCTCTCCCTCCTCCAGAATCTTAAATGCTTGTTCTTTTCTTTCTTCTAGTCTTTGTTTCAATTGTTCCTTTTTTAATAATTCTAATTCTTTTGCTTTCAATCGTTCTTTTTCAATGAGTAAATTTTTAGAGATTTTTTGTTGGAATTTCCAATCATCTCGTTCTCTCAGCACTCTTTGTTCTAATTCTTTCTGTTTTTGTATTTGATGTTCTCGTTTTTTCTCTTGAACTTTAAGAATTAATTCTCTAATTGTTTCAGTGGGATAAGCAATTTCATTTAAGATTAATTCAGCAGCATGATAATATTCAAGAGATTTACCATATTGTGTCTTATTCATGAATGTTTCTGCCTCTTCAAGAAGATTAAAAGCTTCATCTCTTCGATTTTCCATATACTCTTGGATTTCTCTTTGTTTCTGTAATCCAATTTGTCGTTCTTTTAACTTTAACTCATTTATTTTTATACTTTCTGCTAGCTTTTGCTGAAATTTAAAGTTCTCTCGTTCCTTTTGAAGTATATTCTCTAGATTTATTTGTTTAGTTGACCATTCTTCTTTAGTTTTCTCTTGAATTTTGTAGATCATTTCTCTAATTACATTAGTTGGAAATCCAATTTCATTCAAAAGCAACTCTGCTTGTCTATATTTCTCTATAGCTTGAACAAATTTCTTTTGATTAAATAGATTTTCAGCTAAATCCATAACTTTAAACGCTTCTTGTTTCCGGTTTTCCATTAATTGTTTTAGTTTTTCCCTTTTTTGAATTTCAATTTCTTTAGCTTTTAATCTTTCTTGTTCTCTTCTCATGCTTTCCGAAATCTTATTATGGAATTTTTCTTCTTCTTTTTGTTGTTGTATTAATAATTCATTCTCTGTTTCTTTCTGTCTTTCAATATCTCTCTTTCTAATTTCAATAGTTATTATGGTATCCTGTAGTAATTTTAAATAATCACTTGTCCATCCGATTTCAGTAAAAAAATTTATTGCATTTTGATAATTTTTCAATGCATTATCATATTTCTTTTGACTAAGTAAGTTATATCCATCACTTATCAATTTGAATGCTTCTTCTTGTTGTTCTAAATTTTGTGAAGTAATCAATTCTCTTTTATGAATTAATTCTCTTTCCTCTAAAGCTTTTGTTTCTTCTTTATCTTTTAGAACCTTTATCTTTTCCATAAATTCATAATCAGATTTTTCTTTTTCTACAGCGTCTTGAATCATTTTTTGTTTTAATAAGTCTTTCTCTTTCTTTTTATTTTCAATATTTTGTATAGCGTTATTTATGATTGGAATTTCATCAGTCCATTGAATTTGTGCAAATATATTAGCTACATTGTGATAGAGTTCAATTGTATCATCAAAATTTCCTTGTGAAAGGCGATTTTGAGCTTTTTCTAAAATATTGAATGCTTCTTCTTTTTTTCTTTCCCTATAAGCAATTTCTTCCTCTCTTTCTCTAAGACTTATTGCTCTTTTCTTTAATTCATCACGTTGTAGTTTTATCTCCTTGACAAGGTTCTTTTGAAAAATATTATCTTGTTTTTCCTGTTCTAGATATGCTTTTAATTCCTTTTGTTTTTGTAATTCTATTTCTCGCTTTTTATCTTCAATTGCAATAATAGCTTTCTCAATCAAATCAATTTGTTCCTCCCATTGGATTTCGATAAAAATCTCTTTAGCCGTATTATATAAATCAATTGTTTCTTCGAATTTACCTTGCTCAATTTGTCTTTGAGCTTCTTCTAAAATAGTGAATGCTTCTTGTTTTTTCTGTTCTCTAACACGCCTTAAGTCTTCTTGTTTTAATAGGTTCTCTTGCCTTTCTTTCATTTTTTGTTCTTCAAATTTAATTTTCTCCAAAATTTGTTGTTGAAATATATGTTCATTTTGTTGTCTTCTAAGATTTAGTTCTAATTCTTTCATCTTATTCATGTTTTCTTCTCGTTTTTTCTCCTGAATTTTTTGAATCATTTCTCGAATAGCTCCGGTTGGAAAATTAATTCCATTTAATAACAATTCTGCACGATAATAGGATTTCATGGACTCCTCATATTCACCTTTATCTAATAGCAATTCAGCACTATCCATAATCTTAAATGCTTCTACCTTTAGATTTTCCATTTTTTGAAGTAAATCTTCTTTCTGTTGGATTTTTATTTCTTTAACTTTTAATTTTGATTGTTCTTTTATCATATATTCACTGATTCTTTTTTGAAATATATCATCTTCTTGCTGTTGCTTTAATGAGATCTCAAATTCTATTTGTTTTTCCTTCTCATTTTCTCTTTTCTTTTCTTCAATACTTTGAATAGTTTCACGTAATAACTTTAAATATCCTTCCCCCCACCCAATATTTTTTAAAATTTCTATACCTTTATCATAATTACTTATAGCTTCATCAAGATTTTCCATTTGAAGTAAATTATCTCCGTCCTCAATCATATTAAATGCTTTCTGTTGTTTAGCTAAATTCTGAGCAGAAAGCTGTTTTTGTTTTTCAACTTGTTGTTTCTCCATTAAAATTTCAGCTTTTTTCCGCTCTCTTTGATACTTAATACGCTCAATAAAAACTCTATCGTAAGTTTCTCTTTTTATTGATTTCTGTAATAATTTCTGTTTATTTAATTCATTTTCTCTTTTTCTATTTTCAATATTATTAATTGCTTCTTGGATTATTGTTATTTCTTCATTCCACTGAATTTGAGCAAATATATTTATTACATTATAATAAATTTCAAGAGAATCATCAAATTTTCGATGGGAAAGAAACTCTTGAGCTTTATCTAATAAATCAAATGCTTCTTGTTTCTTTTTATCTCGAAACGCAAGTT